>NZ_OZ245358.1:1940000-2110000 GCF_965226395.1 Bacterioplanoides sp.
GTGAACCAGGCTGGAGGTATCAGAAGTGCGAATGCTGACATGAGTAACGATAAGGGGAGTGAAAAACTCCCCCGCCGGAAACCCAAGGGTTCCTGTCCAACGTTAATCGGGGCAGGGTTAGTCGGCCCCTAAGGCGAGGCTGAGAAGCGTAGTCGATGGGAAACAGGTTAATATTCCTGTACTTGTTTGTAGTGCGATGGGGGGACGGAGAAGGCTAGGCCAGCACGGCGTTGGTTGTCCGTGTTTAAGCTGGTAGGCAGAAGACTTAGGCAAATCCGGGTCTTCAATGCCGAGACGTGATGACGGTGACTCTACGGAGTCCGAAGTGGTCGATGCCATGCTTCCAGGAAAATCCTCTAAGCTTCAGCTACAAAGAAACCGTACTCTAAACCGACACAGGTGGGTAGGTAGAGAATACCAAGGCGCTTGAGAGAACTCGGGTGAAGGAACTAGGCAAAATGGCACCGTAACTTCGGGAGAAGGTGCGCCGGCTAGGGTGAAGGACTTGCTCCGTAAGCTCTGGCCGGTCGAAGATACCAGGTGGCTGCGACTGTTTATTAAAAACACAGCACTCTGCAAACACGAAAGTGGACGTATAGGGTGTGACGCCTGCCCGGTGCCGGAAGGTTAATTGATGGGGTTAGCTTCGGCGAAGCTCTTGATCGAAGCCCCGGTAAACGGCGGCCGTAACTATAACGGTCCTAAGGTAGCGAAATTCCTTGTCGGGTAAGTTCCGACCTGCACGAATGGCGTAACGACGGCCACACTGTCTCCACCCGAGACTCAGTGAAATTGAATTCGCAGTTAAGATGCTGCGTTCCCGCGGCTAGACGGAAAGACCCCGTGAACCTTTACTATAGCTTCACAGTGAACTTTGAATTGTCTTGTGTAGGATAGCTGGGAGGCTTTGAAGCGTTAACGCCAGTTAGCGTGGAGCCAATCTTGAAATACCAGCCTGGTCAATTTGGGGTTCTAACTCAGGTCCATTATCTGGATCGAGGACACTGTGTGGTGGGTAGTTTGACTGGGGCGGTCTCCTCCCAAAGAGTAACGGAGGAGCACGAAGGTCGGCTAATCCTGGTCGGACATCAGGAGGTTAGTGCAATGGCATAAGCCGGCTTAACTGCGAGACAGACACGTCGAGCAGGTACGAAAGTAGGTCATAGTGATCCGGTGGTTCTGTATGGAAGGGCCATCGCTCAACGGATAAAAGGTACTCCGGGGATAACAGGCTGATACCGCCCAAGAGTTCACATCGACGGCGGTGTTTGGCACCTCGATGTCGGCTCATCACATCCTGGGGCTGAAGCCGGTCCCAAGGGTATGGCTGTTCGCCATTTAAAGTGGTACGCGAGCTGGGTTTAGAACGTCGTGAGACAGTTCGGTCCCTATCTGCCGTGGGCGTTTGAGATTTGAGAAGAGCTGCTCCTAGTACGAGAGGACCGGAGTGGACGAACCTCTGGTGTTCGGGTTGTCATGCCAATGGCATTGCCCGGTAGCTACGTTCGGACAGGATAACCGCTGAAAGCATCTAAGCGGGAAGCCCCCTTCAAGATGAGATCTCACTGGAGCTTCGAGCTCCCTAAAGGGCCCAGGAAGACTACCTGGTTGATAGGCAAGGTGTGTAAGCGTTGTGAGGCGTTGAGCTAACTTGTACTAATTGCCCGTGAGGCTTGACCATATAACACCCAAACTTGGTGGTGTTAACAAGCCAACTCTGAATAAAACAGAGTAAAGAACAATCGGCACCGCCGGTTCGTAAGAGAATCTTAATTAAAAAACTCATGTATCCAACCCTATTGGTTTTACTTACGCAGTCGCATCAATAAGACGACAGTCAGACGTAAATAAAACAACAAGCTTTGCTTGACGACAATAGAGCTGTGGAACCACCTGAATCCATTCCGAACTCAGAAGTGAAACGCAGTATCGCCGATGGTAGTGTGGGGTTTCCCCATGTGAGAGTAGGTCATCGTCAAGCTCTTATCCTAAAAACCCCGATCGCTTATGCGGTCGGGGTTTTTTATTGCCTGTAAGAAACTTCCTGAATTTAATTACCATTCAATCTTCATCATTCGGTGTTCCCGGAGCAACCGTCTGCTGCAGGATGCAGCAGTCGAGCATACAGGGACGTACTTGCTGCGTGTTGTGAGGGAATACCGGATGGTGAAGGTGAGAAAACCAACCTCACTGAATCCATCAACATCACACGCCGTGGATCCATCCCTGGAGGCTCTACTATGGCATCCATGCCATAGAAGGTGATTTATGATGAATGCAGCAAGCTTGGTTCTGCAACTAGCCTTTATGCCGGATCAACAATCCCCTGAGCAATCATCTCTAGGGCTGTAATACTCGGAATAAAGAAATAATCACCGCCGCGTGTCTCAACAAACCGGGGTAGGTGAGTGCAGAAGAACGGCGCTTTACCACTGCCCGGTTCAGCCTGAATAATCGCTTTATCGGTTAACTGGCCATTATGATTGCCGAGGAACACATCCTTATCATTGCCCAGCTTAAAGTCGTTGGAGTAGTTCACCCATTGTTGCTGCACAAATTCGAACTGGCGCTCAATGCTGGCGCCAATGCACATAAAGATAATGCCTTGCTCGCTGTTGTCGTTGGTTAGCTCGTCATGCCCACCATAAGGTAAGCCACGGCGCATCAGGCGGCGACGATCAACCAGCGCGCCTTTGCTGTTAAAGGCTTCTTTTTCAGTTTCCAGTGAGCCTCGGGTATTGGTCCTGCGGACGTGAGCGCCAACTGGGCATTTTGCCCCTGACTTGTCATCGTCGTAAGTGAAATCAATCCACTTCTGTTTCAGAGCTTTTAACTGCCCGGCAGCGCACTGATCACCGCTGTTGGCTTTTGCTGTTAACTCGGCCAGCGTTTTATCCAGCTCGGCTTTACTCTGATCATCGGGCGCTAATACCAATGGAGCGCCATTGTCAGCCCAACGACCTGCAAACTTCGCCATTAATAATTCTTTACTGCCATCAAAGTCCTTTGCCTGATTGTCGACGTAATCCTGAAAGGTTTTGACGTTTTCATGCAGCTTCCGGTACACCATAAAGGTGCCGTTTAATGCCAGTAATTTGGGTGTCGGTGCCGGTGGGTATTCCTGGGCTTCATCGATATGGCCGAGAATAAATTCACCGGTCGCCAGCGGAACCCAGCTGCCATCGCGGGTTAACTTACCACGGCCAGGCAGACGACTGAGATCGTTACCGCAGCCTTCAAAATACGGATTACCAATACCGTCGGTAAAGCCAAAGTGTTCTTTCGGGCCGGGTTTGCCATTTTCATACACTGCAGAGGCGTCCTGATAAGGAAACAACTCGCCATTGGGCCCTTTATGGCCCGGGCGAATAGAAACGCCACTCTGGCTCTCTGAGATCAGCTGTTCAATTTTCAGGTAATGTTGCTGCAACGCTTCTTCATTCTGGGCATTAATCGAAACCCAGGCATGAACATGCTCTCCCTGCCAGACCGGGTCCCAGTGTTGTGGATCACTGGGGCCATCATCACCAAGAATGGCTTTTCGTTCACGCATGCCCATTTGAAATTCAAGAGGAAAGCCTCTGAGCGACAGTTCCGGTAACTGCAGTGCTTTTAAGCCGGAAAATGTGAAACCGATATTGGTGGTGACGGTTGGTTTTTCTTCTGGAGCGGGGTGGTCTTTATGTGCCCAGCGCTCTGCCGTGGTAATTAATGGTACCAGTTGTTTGAGAAAGTGCCGTGCCCGCTTTGGGTGATGAAACTCCAGAAAAAAGTAACGTGCTTTCGGAAAGCCAAAGCGGCCATAACCTTTGCAGATATTTCCCTGAATATCGTATAAATCGAGTGGTCGGTTAGTGCTCATGATGCAATCCTTTGGCTTATGCGTTTTCTGATGTGGTGGCAGGGCTCGTGCTGAGTTGTGTCTGGCCGGGTACCCAACTGGGCGAGTTCAGATTATCTAACTCCACATCTTGCAGAAATTCTTTAAATGCTGCTTTTAAATCCGCTGCGTTTTTACCCTGATTTAACAGCACAAACTCGCTGAATACCTGCTTCACATAGAGCGACTTTAACTGCTGTTTTAATGATTTATCGGTCGATCCATTAAAAAATAAGGTAGTCGTCAGCTGGCATTTTTTGATGTATTCGATAAATGATGCGGCATCATTCACCCGCTCAAAACCAACCGCATATTGCCAGATATTACGGATCTCAGACTCAGCGTTGTGCCACATACCTTCAAGGTAAGGTTCTAACTCACCATGAAAGTTTGAGGTGAAAACCAGATATTTGGACTTCAGGTGATCCCGTTTTACCTCGTTGCCCTGTTCAAAAAAAACATCATTTAAAATAAATAACCGGGCAAAGTAAGTATCAGGCACTTTGGCAAACGGACTCTGCTCGTTTAATGGCAAGGTCTGCAATCGACGTCGGGTAATTTTATCGTAGGATGCCAGGTCAAAATTATCATCGTCATTGGTTTCACATTGTCCGTTTTTAATCGGACATAAACAGGTTAAGCCATAAGACTCGCCAAATGTATTTGCCATGTTTATGCCTCCTTTGCCGGGTTGAGTGTCATGACCGGGCCAACATCCATACTGCCGAGTGACTCCTGATGATCCGCCAGGAAGTGATTGTACCTTGCCAAAAAGTCATCATCCGTTAGCTCATCCACTTGTTGCGCCAGTTCGGTCAGCCCTTCAAATAAGGTTTGTGCACTTTTTACGTCATTGGATGCGGCCAATGGATAGGCGTTGTAGTAATGATTGGTTTCGACCTGATTAAAGCGAATGTAATTGTAGAAATCGTGCAGTGGGATGGATTTGGGGTAACGGATATTCCAGCGCCAGAACATATCCAGACCTGATGGGATCGCAAATGAAAACGAGTCGATATATTGGTCCCAACTGCCGTTAAAGTTACTTTCAAACAACATATAGCTGTAGTGCAGCTTTTCTTTAGGCTGAGATTTATCCAGGTGCGGAAACGACCAGCGGTTAATAATGGTCCAGCGGGCGTAATGGATCAGCGATAAGGTCAGCAGACCTTTAACAAAATAGGGGAAGGTTTTAACCACGACCCAGAAGATGATTTGTTGCCAGATGGCAGTCCACCACCGGAGTGGGGTGATGACGTTCATGCCATAGGCTTTTCCGGCAAAATTAGACACAACGAGCTCCTTTCGGTGATGGGGGTGGATTGATTCTACCGATCCTTTTGAGCAGATCCAGACTTTTATTAAATACTGTTTTTATATACAGTTAACCAGTCTTCGTAGAAATTGGTGCCATGAGACTTTTTGTTGCTGAAAAACCCAGTTTAGGCCGTGCAATTGCCGCGGTATTACCCAAGCCTCACCATAAAGGCGAAGGGTTTATTCGTGCCGCCAATGGTGATGTGGTCAGCTGGTGTATTGGTCATTTACTGGAGCAGGCTGAACCAGACGCTTATGACCCGGCGTACAAGCAATGGCGACTGGATCACCTACCTATTGTGCCTGAGCAGTGGCAGTTACAGGCAAAACCGAAAACCCGAAAACAGCTGTCGGTATTACGTAAGCTGGTGAAAGAAGCTGATCAGCTGGTGCATGCGGGCGATCCGGATCGGGAAGGGCAGTTATTGGTTGATGAGGTGTTCGATTTCCTTAAGGTCTCAAAAACCCGTAAGCAGCAGATTCAGCGTTGCTTAATTTCTGACCTTAACCCAAACGCAGTAAAAAAAGCCTTAAGTGGTTTACGGCCGAACAGTGACTTTACCGCGTTATCGGTGTCGGCGCTGGCACGCTCCCGGGCGGATTGGCTGTACGGTATTAATCTGACCCGCGGATTTAGTATTAAAGGTCGGCAGGCAGGAATTAACTCAGTGTTATCCGTGGGGCGGGTGCAAACACCGGTGCTGGGTCTGGTGGTTCGCCGGGATGAAGACATTGCCGAGTTTGTTTCTAAGCCGTTTTATGAGGTTTACGCTCAGCTTGCATTAACACCCGATCAAGCTACTTCATTTAGAGCCAAGTGGCTTCCCAGTGAGGCCTGTGCCGCGCATCAGGATGAAGAAGGTCGGGTATTAAATCTGAAGCTGGCACAAAACGTCGCCCAGCGCATTCAACAACAACCTGCCGTGGTGGAAGCGATTCAATGCAACGACAAAAAGCAGTTTGCACCGCTGCCCTACAATTTATCGGCATTACAGATAGATGCCGCCAAAGCGCTGGGTATGAGTGCCAAGCATGTACTGGATGTGTGTCAGGCGTTGTATGAAAAACACCAGTTGATCACCTACCCAAGGTCCGACTGCCGTTATTTACCGAAAGAGCATCTGAGCGATATTCCTGCGGTGTCTGCTGCCATTCAGAATAATGATCAGGCATTAGGCTCTGTTGTGGCGAATGCGGATTTTTCATTACGCAGCAAAGTCTGGAACGATGCCAAAGTGGATGCTCACCATGCCATTATTCCGACTGCGAAACAGACCTCACTGGAGAAGCTTGGTAAATGGGAACAGGGCGTTTATCGCTTAATTGCGCGCCAGTATTTGTTGCAGTTTTATCCGGCGTTCGAATATGCCGATACCAAGGTGGAACTTCGCATTGCGGGTGGTTTATTTCGTGCCAGTGCCAGAGAAACCTTAACGCCCGGCTGGAAGCAGGCGATGCCTCAGAAAGCGTCGGCGAAAACAAACACGTCTGAGGGTGACGAGCAAAACAATCCTCATAATCAGCCCCATTTGCCGCCACTCACTCAAGGGCAATCGTTGTGGTGCCATGAAGGGCAGATCGCTCATAAACACACCCAGCCTCCAGCCCATTTTTCCGATGCCACCTTACTGGCTGCGATGACGGGCATTAATCGTTTTGTCTCGGATAAAGAATTACAAAAGGTATTAAAAGAAACCGATGGTTTAGGCACCGAAGCCACGCGCGCCAGTATTATAGAACTGTTATTTACCCGCCAGTTTTTACGCCGTGAAGGCAAACAAATTCGCGCTACGGAACTGGGAAAAGCGCTGATCCGGGTATTACCCGCTTCTACCACGCTGCCGGATCGCACGGCGTTATGGGAACAGCAACTGAATGCCATCAGTGAGCGTCAGCTGAATTATCAGAGTTTTATGCAGCCATTACAGCAGGAGTTGTATCAGCTGGTGGACGATGCCCGTGGGCTGGATATCAGTGGTTTATCCGGTATTAAAATGGAAAAACCGAAAGGGAGTTATCAACGCAAACGGCGCAGCTCAACCCGTAAAACTGGGAAAAGTGCGCCGCGTAAAAAGGTTGGCTAACTATTTTGGTGAAGTGTAAAACGTTTGCGAGGCCGCTGATTCAAGGCAAAAACAGACGAAGAAGCGCAGTTTATAAATAATAAATGAGCATTATGAGTTTGTTTTTAACGCTGAAGCAGCAACGTAGCTAGTTTTAAAGGCCAAAAACTAAGCCACGAGGCATTTGGGTTATCACCGCTAACTGACGAATTACCATAATTTCGACAATCTGAATCACCAGAAATACCACAATCGGTGATAAATCAATGCCACCCATATCCGGCATTTTTTCACGAATCGGGCGCACTACTGGCTCCAGAATCTGATTGATTAAAATCAGTGCGGGGTTGTAGGAATTTGGCGCAACCCAGGAGGCGATCACGGTAATGATTAACCCCCAGAAATACACATTCAGAATCAGCGCTGGCAGGCCAATCAGTGCCCACACCAGAATATTGGCCCAGGGCAGAGCCAGTCCGGAACCGGCAACGATCAGAGTGGCGACCATCACCAACACCTGTACAACGTAAGCCAGCAATAACGACGCGGTATCTAAGCCAGCAATGCTGGGAACCATACGACGCAAGGGAATCAGAATCGGGTTGGTGAACTTCACAATAAACTGCGAAATCGGATTGTAGAAATCAGCGCGTACCAGTTGCAGCAAAAAGCGCAGCATCACAATCAGCAGCACCATGCTGCCAATGGTATTCACTAATAACATTCCAACTTGTGATAAAGCAGACATGCTTACTCCGTTGTGTTTGGCTTATATGAGTTTGGACTTAATGGTTGTTAACGCGTTAATACCAGCAAGCGGATTAATTTGCCAGCTCCTGGCTTAGCTCGCCAGCACGATCATTGGCCGATTGTAACGCCGCTTCAACGATATCGCGCAAATGAGCCGCTTCAAAGGTCTGGATCGCACGTTCAGTGGTGCCACCGGGTGAGGTAACACGACGACGCAACTCGGCCGGGTTTACATCGGACTCCTGCGCCATTTTTCCTGCTCCCAGTGCCGTTTGCAGGGTTAACTGAGTAGCGGTTTCTTCACTCAGACCGAGCTTTTTACCGGCTTCCACCATGGCTTCCATCAGCAGGAAATAATACGCCGGGCCGCTGCCGGATACTGCGGTAACGGCGTCAATCTCGGCTTCACTTTGCACCCAGACGCTAATGCCAACAGCGCGTAATAAAGAATCGGCAATATTGCGCTGATCCAGCGATACCTGTTCAGTGGCGAACAAACCCGTTGCGCCAAGGCCAAGTAATGATGGTGTGTTGGGCATGCAGCGCACAATGGCATCACAACCACTCCATTGCGCCAGAGAGTCGAGTGAAATGCCGGCGGCAATCGAAATCAGCATGGGCTGGCGTGCGCTCAGGGTGGCTTTTAATGGTTCCAGCACGGCTTTCATCACCTGCGGCTTAACCGCCATAATCACCACGTCGGCATTGGCAATCGCCTGTTGATTATCGCTATGCCCCTGAATGCCAAACTGCTCACTTAACTGAGCCACCTGCTCGGCATTCGGATCACTGACGTGCACCAGCTCCGGGTTCGCTTCACCTTGCTTGATTAAGCCACCAATAATGCTGGTGGCCATATTGCCGCCACCAATAAATGCGATTTGTGTCATGAGGTTTCCTTATATCGACAGGCCGAAGGCTCCGAGAAGTACGACGACCTGATATCTGTATCTTGTATCTGAGTGTAGAGGGTATTCAGCTTCTGGCACCAAAAATATCGGTGCCAATGCGCACTTCGGTACTGCCGTAAGCAATCGCTAAGGCCATATCTGACGACATGCCCATCGATAGGGTGTCGACTGACGAATAGTCTTGTTGCAGTCGCTGAAACAGGTGCTGCATGGCCTCAAACTGCTGCGCCAACGCCGCACCATCCTGAGTATTTTCCGGAATACACATCACGCCACGTAAGCTGAGGTTGGGCAACTGCGCAATCAATGCTGCCAGTTGATCGACCTCATCTGGTTGAATACCGGCTTTCTGGTCTTCGCCACTGATGTTGATTTGCAGCAGCACGTTAAGTGGTGGCATATCAGCCGGACGCTGATCATTCAGGCGCTGGGCGATCTTGTCGCGACACACCGTCTCCGCCCAATGAAAGTGGGTGGCAATCGGCCGTGTTTTATTCGACTGAATCGGGCCAATAAAGTGCCATTCGATATCGGTTAAATGTTGCAGGGCGTCAATCTTCTCCTGAGCATCCTGCAGGTAGTTTTCACCAAAACTGCGCTGGCCCTGCCGATAAATCGTTTCAACCATCGCGGCGGGTTTGGTTTTACTGACAGCCAGCAGCTTGACTGCCTGAGGCGCTCGCTCAGCCTGATCGCAGGCTTGCTGTAAACGATTAATGACCTGTTGATAGTTCTGTTCGGGAGTAGGCATAACAGCGGTTTGTTTAACATCTTGGTGGCTATTTCGATGCTAGGATATAGAAACCGGGCCAGCGCTGCCAATGGCATTCTGTTATCAGTCAGCGCTCTGCCGTATGATGACCACCATAAGTCAGGTACAGAAACTGACGAATTGTTTTTTCTGAGGAGAAGTGAATGGATATTACCGAACTGTTGGCGTTCAGCGCGAAGCAAGGCGCGTCCGACTTACACCTGTCGGCAGGCCTGCCCCCTATGATTCGTGTTGACGGCGATGTGCGTCGTATTAATCTGCCGTCGCTGGGCCATAAAGAAGTACACGGTCTGGTATATGACATCATGAACGATAAGCAGCGTAAGGATTTTGAAGAATTCCTTGAGACTGACTTCTCCTTCGAAGTGCCGGGCGTGGCGCGTTTCCGGGTAAACGCCTTTAACCATAACCGTGGTGCTGGCGCGGTATTCCGGACCATTCCTTCCAAAGTACTGACCATGGACCAGCTAGGCATGGGTCAGGTGTTTAAAGACCTGGCAGATACCCATAAAGGTATTGTGCTGGTAACTGGACCAACCGGTTCGGGTAAGTCGACCACGCTGGCGGCGATGCTGGATTACATTAACGAAAGTAAGTATTACCACATCCTGACGGTAGAAGATCCGATCGAATTTGTGCACGAATCGAAGAAATCCCTGATTAACCAACGGGAAGTACACCGTGACACCCTGGGCTTTAACGAAGCGCTGCGTTCTGCCCTGCGGGAAGACCCAGATGTGATTCTGGTGGGCGAGATGCGAGACCTGGAAACCATCCGTCTGGCGTTAACTGCAGCCGAAACCGGTCACGTGGTGTTTGGTACGTTGCATACCAGCTCGGCAGCTAAAACCATTGACCGGATTGTTGACGTGTTCCCGTCCGAAGAACAAGCCATGGTACGTTCAATGCTGTCTGAGTCTCTGCAGGGCGTGATCTCTCAGACACTGCTGAAGAAAAGTGGCGGTGGTCGTGTGGCGGCTCACGAAATCATGGTCGGTACTCCGGCGATTCGTAACCTGATTCGTGAAGATAAAGTGGCGCAGATGTATTCTGCTATCCAGACCGGTGGTGCCTATGGCATGACCACCATGGACCAGTCATTACAGACACTGGTTCAGAAGGGTTTGATTAGCCGTGATACCGCTCGTGAAAAAGCCAAAGTGCCGGATAACTTCTGACGCTGACGATAGATATAGATATAGATAAGGACAGATTAGAAAGGTAACTCTCCATGGCTATGGATAAGTTTTTGCGTCTGATGGTGGAAAAAGGCGCCTCCGATTTATTTATCACCGCCGGTGTTCCGCCGTCGATGAAGGTGCATGGCAGCATCATGCCACTGACGAAAAATCCGCTGGGTGCCGAACAAACCCGCGATATTGTGCTGGGCCTGATGAACGGCAAGCAACAGGATGAGTTTGAAGAGAAAAAAGAACTCAACTTTGCCATTAATGCCAGTGGTATTGGTCGTTTTCGGGCGTCGGCGTTTTATCAGCGTAACGTCGCCGGTATGGTGTTGCGGCGGATTGAGACCCGGATTCCGAGTCTGGATCAGCTTGGTCTGCCCGACATTATCAAAGATTTGTCGATGTCCAAGCGTGGCCTGATTTTATTTGTGGGTGCCACCGGTGCCGGTAAATCAACCTCGCTGGCAGCGATGATTGGTTATCGTAACCGCAATTCCAAAGGCCATATTCTCAGCATTGAAGACCCGATTGAATTTATCCATCAGCACGAAAGCTGCATTGTTACCCAGCGGGAAGTGGGGTTGGATACTGAGACGTTTGAGATTGGTCTGAAGAACTGTCTGCGTCAGGCTCCGGATGTCATCATGATTGGTGAGGTACGGTCGGCGGATACCATGGAGCACGCCATCACCTTTGCTGAAACCGGCCACTTATGTCTGGCGACGCTGCACTCCAACAACGCCAACCAGGCCCTGGAACGAGTGATTCACTTTTTCCCAACTGAGCGCCATAGCCAGATCTGGATGGATTTATCCCTCAACTTAAAAGCCATTATTGCCCAGCAATTAATTCCAACACCGGATGGCAAAGGTCGTCGTGCGGTGATTGAAGTATTAATTAATACACCGCTGGCATCGGATTTAATTCGTAAAGGCGAAGTACACGAATTAAAACCGCTGATGCGTAAATCTAACGAAGTGGGCATGCAGACCTACGACCAGGCGCTGTACGCGTTATACGAGCAGGGTGAAATCACTTACGAAGATGCCATTGCTCATGCGGACTCGCCAAACGATCTGCGCCTGATGATTAAACTGGGCTCAGAAACCGATGCTGATTCGCTGGATAGTGCAACTTCCAAGCTGAGACTGCAGGATTAACCGAAACCCTGTTATCTGAAAATTGATCGCCTGAAGAATAATCGCCGTTCTGGATTATTCTTAAGGTGAATAGATCTACATTCAAAACATTCATTTCTTTCATTCATTCCCCCTCCCTACACTGAATCCATTGCTTCGTTTATTACCACAGGATTCAGACCATGGATTTTCAACACTCCGCCAAAGCGCAAGACTACATTCAGCGCGTTAAAGACTTTATGGCGACTGAGATCGAGCCGATTGAAGACGACTACCTGCGTGAGCTGCACAGTCTGGAGAACAAGTGGGTGGTACTGCCCATCATTGAAGAGCTCAAAGCCAAGGCCAAAGCGGCGGGCTTGTGGAATCTGTTTTTTCCCAATGACGAACATGGCGCAGGTCTGAGTAATCTGGAATACGCGCCGCTGGCGGAATTGATGGGCCGCTCTCAGATCGCCTCTGAAATTTTTAACTGTAACGCCCCTGACACTGGCAATATGGAAGTGCTGGAAAAATACGGCACCCCGGAGCAGCAGGAGCAATGGCTGAAGCCGTTAATGGCTGGCGAAATTCGTTCTGCTTTTTGTATGACAGAACCTGCGGTTGCGTCTTCTGATGCAACCAATATGGCGGCCACCGCGGTGGTGGAAGGCGATGAGATCGTCCTGAATGGCCGCAAATGGTGGAGCACCGGCATTGGTCATCCAAACTGCAAAGTCGGAATTTTTATGGGGCTGACCAACCCTGAAGCCCACCGTCATCAACAACATTCAATGGTGTTATTCCCAATGGATGCGCCGGGGGTAAAAATCGAGCGTATGTTGCCGGTGTTTGGTCATTACGATGAGCCGTTTGGTCATGGTGAAATCAGCTTTACCAATGTGCGCGTGCCATTGTCGAACGTGATTGCAGGGCCGGGGCGTGGGTTTGAAATTGCACAGGGTCGTTTAGGCCCGGGTCGTATCCACCATTGTATGCGTATGATTGGCGGTGCCGAGCGAGCGTTAGAACTGATGTGTCAGCGTGCCGTATCGCGGGTAGCGTTTGGCAAGCCGCTAGCAAACCTGGGCGGCAACCGCGACATTATTGCTAACGCACGCATGAATATCGAACAGGCTCGCTTATTGGTGTTAAAAGCCGCCTGGATGATTGATAACGTTGGTGCCATGGGGGCGATGAGTGAAATCTCGCAGATTAAAGTGATTGCCCCGAATATGGCCCAGGAAATCGCCGATGCGGCGATGCAGATTCATGGCGGTGGTGGATTGTCGGATGATTACCCGCTGTCGGCTATTTTTATGGCTGCCCGGGCGATTCGCCTCGCCGACGGCCCGGATGAAGTCCATCGCGGTTTAATTGCCAAATTTGAGCTGGCTAAATATCGTGACTTTGCCAGCGGGAAATAATGATGACAAAAAAAGTATTAATTACCGGTGCAGCATCGGGTTTAGGACGAGCACTGGCATTGCGTTTTGCCAGAGCAGGCAGTGAAATTTGTATTGCCGATATTAATGAACAGGGTGCCCAGGAAACACTGACATTGGTGCAGCAAGCGGGTGGCAATGGCTGGGTGTATCCACTTGATGTTCGTTATGAAACGCAGTGGCATGACCTGCGCGATGAGGTTATCCAGCGCTGGCAAACCATCGATGTGGTGATTAACAATGCCGGTGTTGCCACGGGTGACCGTATTGAAGCCGGTGAATGGCATTGGTGGGACTGGATTATCGACATCAATATTAAAGGCGTGGCCTTAGGTTGTCGTACATTTACTCCCCTGATGAAACAACAACAGTCGGGTTATTTTATTAATGTCGCCTCGCTGGCCGGATTAATGAAAGCACCCGCCATGGGCTCTTATAACGTCACCAAGGCAGCGGTTGTTGCCTTATCCGAGACCTTACACTTCGAATTAAAACCCTATGGTATTGGTACTACGGCGCTTTGCCCCGGGTTTTTCCGTACCAATCTGGATAAAGGCATGAAAACCTCTGACCCACAGATGTATAAATTTGTGGATAAAGTGTTTGAGGCGTCCGAATTAAATGCCGACGATATTGCCGATGCGGCGTTTAAAGCCATGCAGAAAAATCAGATTATCTGTAATCCACATCCAACCGGACGGCGGGCATATTTTATTAAAAAATATCTGCCGTGGTTATTCCGCATACAAATGGATAAATTTTCGTTAGCGTTAAAAAATCGTGACCCGAATCTGAAAACACAATTGCAGCAGGATGCCGAAGCAGGTGTGAAATGAGCGAACAGTTTATTGACCAACCCAAAGCGTTACGCAGCAGTGATGCGTTTGATATTGCTGCGGTGCATCATTGGTTAAATGCACAAGGCCTGAATCTGGGTGATGCCTTACCTGAGGTACAACAATTTTCAGGAGGTGCATCCAACCTTACCTATCAGCTTAGTTATGCCAAAGGAGACGATGGTAAAAAGCAACAATATATTCTGCGTCGCCCACCGGCGGGTCATAAAGCCGCCAGTGCACATGATATGAAACGTGAATACACAGTGATGGCACGACTGAAACCGGTTTATCCGTTTGTACCGGATATGCTGGCCTTTTGTGATGATCATAGTGTAATTGGCTGTGACTTTTACGTGATGGAAAAATTAGTTGGCATCATCCCCCGCGGTAATCTGCCCAAAGGTATGAGGCTGGAAAAGTCTCAGGCACATGATTTATGTGTGTCGGTGGTGGATAAACTGATCGACCTGCACAGTGTTGATTATCAGGCGGCGGGTCTGGATGATCTGGGTAAAGGGCAGGGCTATGTTCAGCGCCAGGTTGAAGGCTGGAGCAAGCGTTATGTCAAAGCCAAAACCTGGAATGTTCCCGGCTTTAATAAAACCATGTCGTGGTTAGCCAAACATCAGCCGAATGATGTAAAAACCTGCATTATTCACAACGACTACCGTATGGATAATGTGGTGCTGAATCCGGATCAACCCGGCGATATTATCGGGGTTCTGGATTGGGAAATGGCAACGCTGGGAGATCCGTTAATGGACCTTGGTGGAGCATTAGCCTACTGGGTGCAGGCCGATGATGATTTTGTCATGCGCTCTCTGCGTCGACAACCCAGTCATTTACCAGGTATGTTGAGCCGTGATGAGATTGTTGATTATTACTGCCAGAAAATGAATCTGGATAAATCGTTATGGCCGTTTTATGAAGTCTTCGGACTGTTCCGTTTGGCTGTGATTGTGCAGCAAATTTATTATCGTTATCACCATAAACAAACTGATAATCCGGCGTTTAAAAATTTCTGGCTGGTGGTGCATTACCTGAACTGGCGCTGCAAAAAAATTATTAAAAAAAGCGGTTTAAAATAACATGGCCAGTATTTATTTGGTTCGTCATGGGCAAGCTAGCTTCGGTAAGCTGAATTACGATCAGTTATCGGAACTGGGCTGGCAGCAAAGTGAGCTGGTGGGGCAGGCGCTGTTGGCGCGTGGTATTACTCCGGCTTGTGTAGTACATGGTGCTATGGTGCGTCATGAAGAAACGCTGAAAGGCGCTCAGAAGCATTGGCACTCGGCTGCATCGGTTGTTGAAATGCCCGGTTTTAATGAATTCGATTCCGACGATGTGGTGGCTTGTGCATTCCCGGAATTTCAGGATAAAGCAAACTTTGGCCGTTGGTTACAACAGCAGGATAATCGTCGTAAAGCCTTTCAGCAGGTATTTGCTCAGGCCATTGAACGCTGGATCTCAGGCCAACATCAGGATTACCAGGAGTCCTGGCAAAGCTTTACCACTCGTTGTAATCAGGCACTGGACGATTTAATTCAACAACTGGAAGGGCAGGATGCTGTGGTATTTACCTCCGGTGGCCCTATTACTGCCATTGCTCAACACTGCCTGGCATTAAATAATGCCAAGGCCTTTGAATTAAACTGGACATTATTAAACGCAGGCATCAGCCAGATTTTATACAGCCGTTCGGGTAAGAAAAGCCTGGCCAGTTGTAATGAACATCACCACCTGGCGGCGGCAGGGTCATCATTTGTGACCTATCGCTAATCCCATATCCATTAAAAATAAGGATAAATAGTATGAATCCTCAAGAGTTATTTTCGGTTGCCGGTCGTGTGGCTTTGGTAACGGGTGCCAGTCGTGGTATTGGCGAAGGCATTGCCAAATTATTAGCCGCAGCCGGAGCTCATGTGATTGTTTCCAGCCGTAAAATTGATGGCTGCCAGCGGGTTGCGGACGAAATTAAAGAAGCCGGTGGCAGTGCCGAAGCCTTAGCCTGCCATATTGGTGAAATGGAGCAGGTGGAAGCCTGTTTTAAAGTCATTGAAGAGCGACATGGCAAGCTGGATATTCTGGTGAATAACGCCGCCGCTAACCCGTATTTTGGTCATGTGCTGGATACTGACTTAGGCGCATTCCAGAAAACGGTGGATGTAAATATTCGCGGTTATTTCTTTATGTCGTCATTAGGTGGCAAGCTGATGAAGAAAAATGGGGGTGGCAGCATTATTAATGTGGCGTCAGTCAATGGCGTGGTGCCGGGGGATTTTCAGGGTATTTATTCCATCACTAAATCCGCGGTGATTTCGATGACCAAAACCTTTGCCAAAGAATGTGCGCAAATGGGCATTCGCGTGAACGCGTTATTACCCGGTTTAACCGATACCAAGTTTGCTTCCGCGTTAACTACCAATGACGCGATCCTGAAACAAGCGATGCTGCATATCCCGATGAAACGTATGGCGATGCCAGAAGAAATGGCAGGCACTGTACTGTATCTGGCTTCCGCTGCGTCCAGCTATACCACCGGCACCACAATCAATGTCGATGGTGGTTATTTATTGGTGTAGAGCCTGTTATATTCAACAGCACCTCGAAAAGCTCAGGAACTCCCTGAGCTTTTTTATGGAACTTTTCTATAAACAGAACACAATAAAATCAGGAGCTGTTATGTGGAAGTTGTTTATTGTCCTTATTATTGTGATTGCTGGTGCAATTGCTTATCCCTCGCCAATTGATTCCAAAGCCTTTCAGCCGTCGCGGCCGTTAGCCATGAATGGTGTGTTAGCGCCCAATGATGCACTGCAGGTTACTCAGCTCACCAGCTTACCTGCGGGCAGTCGCGGCGGTGAAGATATTGCCGTGGATACCCTGAAGTGTGTGTATACCGGGGTTGAAAATGGCGATATTTTACGCAAATGCCCCTACAGTGATTGGGAAGTGTTGGCCAATACCGGCGGTCGGCCATTGGGTCTGGCATTTGATCAGGAACAGAACCTGATTATTGCCGACGGTGAAAAAGGGCTGTTAAAACTCACGCCCAAACAGAATTTAACCACACTGGTGGATCAGTACCAGGGCCAACGATTAGGCGTTGTTGATGATGTTGATATCGCCGCCGATGGCACGATTTATTTCAGCGATGCCAGTGCGCTGTTTTCTCTGAAAGATCACTTTTTTGATGGCTTAAATGCCGACCCTTCTGGTCGTTTATTTGCTTATGACCCGGCCAATAACAGCCTGAAATTACTGGCGAATGATTTATTTTTTGCCAATGGTGTAGCGGTTGCTAACAACCAACAGTTTGTTCTGGTTAACGAAACCTTTGCTTATCGTATCAGTCGGGTATGGATTGGCGGAGAAAAAGCCGGACAAAAAGATATTTTTCTGGATAAATTACCGGGCTTTCCGGATGGCATTGCAACCGATGCTGATGGCTCTTTCTGGTTAGCTATTTTTGCCCCTCGAAGCCAGTTGATTGATAAAATTCAGCCACTGCCCTGGGTTAAAAATCAATTAGCCAAATTACCCCACGATCTGGCTCCTGTTCCACCGGCCTATGGTTTGGTAATTCAGTTAAGTTCAGAGGGAAAAATCCTGCACAGCCTGCATGATCAGGCTGCGGTTGCGATTGGTGAAATTACGTCGGTTCAGCCGGAAGAGGAAGGACTGTATCTGGGAACATTAAATGGCCCGGCAATTGGCAACCTGGCTTTTTAATGGCTACATAAGTCTTTGAATAGCTGAAGCCGCGAAATAAAAAACGCACGATAAACCCAGTTTATCGTGCGTTTTTCTTTTTTATACTAATGTGACGTTAACGCGCCAATACTTTTCCCGTTATCTCAACCCGTCTAGGGTCGAGCGTTTTTTCTTCTGACTGACCTGATAGACCTGTGGCGGACGCCTCTCCACCGGAAGCAACCTGAACCGGGATATCGATGCCGGTCACATTGCTATTGTCAATTACCACGATCTGCGGCGCACCCAGAATCGGGTAGGCACCACAGGTTTCGGCTGAATCGCACACCAGGTTGTCAGCATCAATATCCGAGCCTGCCAGAACCCGATAGCGACCGGGTGCCAGTCCGGGTGCCTGATAGCGGCCATCGGGTTGTGCTGCAATACTGCCAACCTGCTGGTTAGTATCGGCATTAAATAATAAAACATAGTGCTGCGTGATCTGCCCACCGCTGGAGGTGTTGACGTTCAGCGCCAGTGCAACATTGATGATCAGGTCAGCCGGTGAACTGCTGTCGCTGACGACCGGGCTCAAGCGAATAGTGGCCGGATAAATACCATCTGCCAGGCCTGTGGTATCAACAGTAGCGGTATAAGTGCCTAAACCATTGCCGTTGTCTGTGGTCAGTGCAACCGACAACCAGGTTGCGTTGTCTGATGGTGTGATACCGGTTAAGGCCGTGCCTCCTGCATTGGTGACAGTAAAGGTTTGGTTGCCAGAGGCTGCAAAGGTCAGTGCCGATGGTGACGACTGCAGCAATACCGGTAATGGTGGTGGGTTGCCGCCATTAGCCAGGCTGCGTGCCTCCAGTACTGCTTTAAAGGCATCGATTTCACCGTGACCAAAGGAGTCATCACGACCATTGACGCCGCGGTCGTTGGTTAACCGGCCACTGCTGAGCAGTGAATCAAACAAGGCTGGTGTTAAAGCCGGGTATACCGATTTCATCAGCGCAATCACTCCGGCAACATGAGGAGAGGCCATGGACGTTCCCTGCAGAAAACTGAAGGCGCTCTGGCGTTGACCACTCTGATCATCCACTAAGGTACTGGCAACACCGTCCGGGCGACCATCCGCTGTGACATCAACCCGCAGATTACCGCCGGGGGCGGCAACGTCGATGGTGCTGCCGAAGTTGGAGTAGGGTGCCAGTGCCTGGCTGGCATCCGTGGCACTGACCGAAATCACGCCGTCATAAGCAGCCGGATAGCTCGGTACCGAAGTCGATTCATTACCGGCGGCGGCAACAATAATCATACCGCTGTCACGTACTGCCTGATAAACCTGTTGTTCTGCCTGAGAGAACCCCGGGCCACCTAATGACAAGTTCGCAATCTGGGCTTTCTGGGCTGGCAGAGTACCGCTGCTGTTGCTCAGCCCGGCGGCATAGCGCAAGCCCTGAATAATATCGGAGGATAAACCACCTTGTTGCCCCAGCACCCGGATCGGCATGATCTGAGCGCCCCAACTGACCCCGGAAACACCAATGCCATTATTGGAGGCGGCCGCAATCGTGCCCGCAACGTGGGTACCATGCCACGAGCTTTGGCCGCGTAATGGGCTATCACCCGGGTCGTCCGGGTTGCTGTCGATGCCGTTATTATCCCGGGCGTTGGCAGCATCGGAAATAAAGTCATAGCCCGCGACCAGCTTAGAAGATAAATCGCTGTGGTTGAGAAAAACTCCGGTATCGAGCACGGCAACAATCACGTTATTTTCTTCACCGGTAGAGATATCCCAAGCCTGAGGCAAGTTAATCGCCGGGTAATGCCATTGCAGGCTGTACAGTGGGTCGTTCGGAACTCGCTGGGCATAGCGAATAAAGTTTGGCTCGGCATAACGAACACCGCTCTGCTGCGCCATGCGTTTTATATCAATCAGAGTCTGGCGGCGCTCATACAAGGATTCATTGTAGGTTTTTAACGGATCTTGTTGAGTACTTGCTGACAGGGTCGTTTGCAAGCGGGCCTGTGTCGTGGTGGTGTTCAGATCCATCACAACCGGCCATTCTGTGCCTTCGCCACTTGCCAGCTGTTGCCGTGTCATACCAAAAGCACTGGCAGCGGGTTGAGTGTCATAAGCAACCAGCGCCTGACCCGGGACAAAGTCGCTGAAACGACTGCTCTGTGAGGTTGGCTGA
Source organism: Bacterioplanoides sp. (assembly GCF_965226395.1). Taxonomy (GTDB): domain Bacteria; phylum Pseudomonadota; class Gammaproteobacteria; order Pseudomonadales; family Oceanobacteraceae; genus Bacterioplanoides. The sequence continues at coordinate 1,960,177 of NZ_OZ245358.1, forward strand.
CTGATGGTTAAAACATATTTTGAGGCGCCTGAAAACGCAAATACATTAATCAGGTACTCGCCATCCTGTGGAACCGTAATGGTTTCTTCAGGTTGCAGGCGATTGTTTGGGTCAAAACCAATCAGGCCGCTGGAGCAGCTTTTACTACCATTACCGTCGACCTGACAGTCAGGGTTGATTGGCAGTAAAAACAGATCAAGGTCGTCGTTGTCATCGAGCAGAGAAGTTGAAGCGATATCGACCACCTGCAGGCGTATCACCTGGCCCTGAAGTAATGACACCCGGTAATAATCATCGCTATCGGCGGTGTCGGTAAAACGCTCAATATTGGCGTTACCACCGGTTCCCCGGGCTGAGGCAAAGCCCTGAACCGTGGCAACATTGGGCAGGGGCTGTGCAACGACCGGGGAGCTGTTGCTGGTGTGCGGCGCAAAAATATCATTAATATCACTGTCAACAAAAGTCTGTGCCGGAACTGAAATCTGCCCGCTGATACTGAATCTTACATTGGGGTCTGGCTGCGGTTGTGGCTGCGGTTGCGGTTGTGGCTGCGGCGCCCCTGGTATTTCAAACAAAGAATCACCCGAAGAAGAGCCTCCACCTCCGCCACCACAGGCTGATAATAACAGCAGGGCGCTGGTGAACAGGACAGTACGTGCTTGAAAATCAGCCATAGCGGTTTCCTGAATAAAAAATAATGAATAAGTGATCTGACTGCTCAGATAAGAAAAAAGTTTAATCTGTTGAGTATAACCCTATGGCACCCATGATGACTGGCTTAGTCTCAGGGTTAACGAGAGTTTTATCTCATTCTGATGACCGCAAGGATTGCCTATGTCACTCGCCCGAATTCATACCCGTGCTCAGCTGGGCATTGATGCTCCCCGTGTGTATGTGGAAGTGCACCTGTCCAGCGGATTACCTTCTCTGAGTTTAGTGGGATTACCAGAAACTGCTGTTAAAGAAAGTAAAGATCGGGTGCGTTCCGCCATTCTTAACAGTGGCTTTGAATTCCCAGCCAAGCGCATCACCATTAATCTGGCTCCGGCCGACTTACCCAAAGACGGTGGTCGTTATGATCTGGCGATTGCGCTGGGGATTCTGGTCGCTTCTGAGCAGGTGTCTGAAAAACGTTTAGAAGGTCATGAATTTATTGGCGAGCTGGCGTTAAACGGTGAATTGCAGCCGATTCCCGGGGTGCTACCCGCGGCGTTGCAGACAGCCAAAGCGGAACAACGCCTGGTGCTGCCCGAATCCAATGCCGAAGAAGCGGCGTTATGCACCAGTGGCCAGTTTTATGCGGCCAGTTCTTTACTGGAGGTGACGGCCTATTTACAGGGGCAGGACAGCCTGCGCGATATTGTGCCGATTGATGCCGCCCATATCGAAAAAAATCCACTGATGCCGGATTTACTTGATGTCCGTGGCCAGCCACAGGCCAAACGGGCGCTGGAGATCGCTGCCGCGGGGCAACATAACCTGCTGTTTATTGGCCCGCCCGGTACCGGCAAAACCATGTTAGCCAGCCGTTTGCCGGGCATTATGCCGCCGATGTCAGAAGAAGAAGCGCTGGTATCGGCCTCAATTTATTCGATTTCTAATCAGCAGCATGACTGGCAAAAACAATGGCGTGTGCGGCCTTTCCGCTCGCCACACCATACGGCTTCTGGTGTGGCACTAGTGGGCGGTTGTAAGTTCTAGTGATATATGAAAATGACTAGAGAAAATTGATAGTTTCTGTCTTTAATTGATAACGAATGATTTCATTGGTTATTGATTTTCAACTGTATGTATCTAGGTAGGCTGATACTCGAAATGCAGATCAATTGATAGTTTTAGAAGCAAATTTATTGTTTACGTAAGTAACACTTCAGCAGTGTAGTAGCTGGCAAGTTTCAGTTCAGGCATAGATTCGAATCTTTTCCCTCCGCCGCTCTGGTCGTGGCTTTTCCTTTTCTTATGCTGTTGCAGCAACTTCTGTTCCTTCGTGCATATCGCTAGAACGCACTGAAATAAGTGCTTCTAAATTGAGAGCATTCAAGAAAACTGTATTGCGCTAGATTTTGTATCTGTATCGCCATATCTCGAGTTCACAAAAGCTTTGAGTGCTCGCAATGGGTGGTAAGTTAATTTTAGATCTGTGTATTGCGATGGGCTTCAATCCAGGAGGTATATTAAGGGTAATATAGTGCTTCTTGTACTTGCTTTTGCTAGATAAGAGGTATTTTATATCCCTTTATGCTATTTGTAGGTTGTGCTATAGAGAATCGTGATGTTTAATGTCTTTCAAGGGGTATTATGTTGCCCTTAAGGCTCATCTTATAATCGCAAGGGGTAATATATGGGATATAGAGATAGGGATAAAATATTGAAGGCTAGGGCTGAAATTGGCAGGCGAATTGAGTCCCTAAGGATTATTCGAGATATAAAGCAAGTTGATCTTTCTTCTAATTCTGATGTTGCTCCAAAGACCTATCGAAGAATTACGAAGGTAACGGGAGATGCTGGCCTGGATGGATTCTTGGCTATTGTGAATGAGTTAGGGTTGTTGGATGCAGTGGTTGCTGCATTCCCCGAGGAGCAGATAAGTCCAATGCAAGTCCTGAAGAATCAGGGTAGGCCGAGAAAGCGGGTGGTGACTTCAAATCCGGAAAAGGATGCTGATGAAGGAGGCGTTGAGTGGTAAAGATGACAAATGCAGCAGAGGTTGTAATCGACGGAAAAACTGTTGGCGCCGTCTATTTTGATACTGAGCGCCTAGTGGGTAGTTTTGAATACGCTGAGGAGTGGATTGAAACTGGCTACAGTATTTCTCCAATTCATTTGCCACTGACAAAGCAAATTTTTTCGTTTCCATATCTGAATCCTGAAACTTACCACGGTTTGCCTGGCGCGTTAGCTGATACGCTGCCGGATGATTACGGTAATGCGATAATTAATGCTTGGCTTATTCGGAATGATCGCGATGTTGGGTCATTCACTCCGGTGGAGCGATTGCTATATACAGGTACTCGCGGAATGGGGGCGCTGGAGTATTTACCGCAAATGCGCGAACAAAAAGTGAAGCCTATGGATGTGAATATTGCTCAGCTTGTGGAGTTAGCACAAAGCGTTATTGATTTGCGCTCTGACCTGAACGTTGAGGTAAGTACAGAAGGCCTTAGTGAGATTTTACAGGTAGGCACATCTGCAGGCGGCGCCCGCCCTAAGGCGGTTATTGCTTTAAATAGCGACCGTACCCATGTTGTATCTGGTCAAGTTGATGTTCCGCAAGGGTATGAGCATTACCTTATTAAATTCGATGGGGTTAAAGAGCGGAGCTCTACTGCAGAAACGTTTGGCGATCCTGCTGGATATGGGCGATTAGAATATGCGTATTATTTGGCAGCGACAGAGGCTGGTATAGATATGATGCCGTGTGAGCTGTTGGAGGAGGGAGACCGGGCTCACTTTCTTACAAAGCGTTTCGACCGAGATGGTAATCGGAAAGTTCATTATCAAAGTCTGTGCGCTATGGATCATGCAGACTTCAAGGCCCCTGGATTGTATTCGTATGAAGAAGCATTTTCAGTAATGCGCCGATTACGCTTGCCATTGAATGATGCAAAAGAAATGCTTCGTAGGATGGTTTTTAACGTGATCATGCGTAATCAGGATGATCATTCCAAAAATTTTGGGTTTGTACATAAAGACGGGCGCTGGAGGTTGGCTCCGGCATTTGATGTAGGGTTTAACTACATTCCAGGTAATCGGTGGACTGAACGCCACAACATGACTATCAATGGAAAGCAAAGTGATTTCGAATACTCAGACCTAGAGGCAGTCGTTAATACGTCTGCTCCTTTGTTGGCAGAGCTACCGAACATCGTAGATCGCGTTAATAGTGCAAGGGATTCCGTTAGAAGACATATGAAAGAGTGTGAGGTGCCGAAGCGGTTAATCGACCGAGTGACAGGCTCTCTCAGGAACATCAGTAAAAGCGGATGGTAAGCGTATAGATGCAAAAAGGCGGAAGTTATTAGAATCCAGCGCGCTTTTTTAGTCGTGTGGGTACTTTCTCGGCTGGATTTTAAGTTTGTTCATGGACGGCGGAATTGGATTTCCATTTGTCTTGTGAGCTTGGCTTGGCTTGCTTGTGCTGTCTTTAGCTTTGTGAATGGCTTATTTTACGGGATTTCTACGCATATTTTAGTGTGTATCTTCAAGAAACGGGTAGGTATAAATTTTCTGTAGCAAAACGATACAGGTGTGCTATATTAACATTGTTTTTCATTCATCAGGGCAGGTTCTCCTGCTTTTAAATATCAACCGTTAGTGGAGAAGGTTATCGAAATCCTTTCATAAGCTAAAACAAGGCCGGCTCTGGAAATCAGACAATATGTGATCTTCCCTCATGACCGGTTACAAGTACGCGTATTTGCCCATTAATAGAATGGGCTCAAGTAGGAGTATATAAATGACATTCGAATTTTTAGGTAAATATGCGATGCAACTGGCGGCAACAGCTATTTGGATGGTAATTGCAATCCATTACTACTCAGTAGCGGCCCCGCCAAAGTCAAGCGATGAGGAATTTCCTCATAGGAAGCAAAAAAATGGCAAACGCAACCAAGCCCGTACGGATTCCTACAGATCTCGTCGGAATTATTGCGGAACGAGCAGCGGCCCAGTCCAGGTCGGTGCAAGCACAAATGCAACTAACACTAACTCTTGGCCAACTTATCTTAGACCAACTTAGTCCGGTGGAAGTTGAAAGAATATTAACGAATTCTGCGAAGGTAGAGCTTGCTCCTAATAATGTAAAGCTGCCAACGCTTTCTCAGATGGTAAAAAAACAGGAGGTGCGAAAAATCAAAACTGTTAGAACTGTCCGTTACGTGCCGGATGAGCAGCATGCAGGCTTGCTGGTAGAAATATCTGAAAGCGGCGAGCGACGGTCAGGTGTGTTCACGGGAGGGAAGTTTGTTCCAGCCCACTTTGATTAACAACCGGGAGCTGCATTATGAGCAACTCGAAAGCAACATGCTATTTACTAGCTGGTGCTCCTCAATCAGGAAAACATACGGCCGGCGAAGCCTTGCTTTCCGATTTTGGGCCGCCATTAATTAAACGCACCATTTTTGAGATGGTGAACCCAGACTCTACTGAGGCTGAAATAAGTGAAAAGGTGAAAGCTGCCCTGCTACGACAGGCTGAAGAAGATGGTGACTTTATTTTTCTGTCATCTTTGGAGCGGCCAGAGGATATCGATCGAATCGGAGACATCAAAGCGGCTGGTGTTGAGATCGTTATGCTAGTAGTGGGGCTTGAATCATTGGATCTGTATGTGGTCAGATCTAGCCGCGAATTGTCCGAAGGCGACGTAAAAATTGGTGTGGCAAAATCACATGCTGGTATAAAAAACGCAATGCCTCTGTGTGATGGAGTCATATTCTATGACAACAGCAGGCTACTGTCTTCGACTGTGATTGACGATGACACCATAGAAATAGAACCTGATTTAAACCTGCAGGCCTGTATTGAGGCTGGCGAACTGACTGAATTGAGTGAGAACGTTAAGGATTGGGTCCGGGAGTTCATCGACTAAAAAACAGATCCGCTATAGGCGACGGCAAACATCCAGGCTGACTGACAGACTCGTACACGCTTCAATTGTAATGCTGAATAATTTTGAAAAGCCGGCCCTAGTCGGCTTTCGCTCTACCGTAAGATGGTAGGTAGGAGCTAAGTGGAAGAATTGGCAGGTTGTCACTTATCAAGTATCTCTTTCCAATTTAGTTAATGGGTGCATTAAAATAATGCTGATTTAGAATATTGCTTATAGTTTTTGTAGTAGTTCAGACCCCAGATAACCTGGATGATGCGTTTCTATTTCGCCACTGACTTCATCGTCCAGCTTCTTACGTTCAAGCGCTGCGACCTGATCATCCGATAAGATGATGCCTTCTTCAGCGACTTTGGCTTCCAGAGCTTTCAGGCGCTTCTTAAAGTTTTCCAGATCGTGCCTTAGCCACACTGAGCGAACACCGCTGGCTGAAACAAAGATACCGCGTTTTCTGAGTTCATTACTCACATGAACTTGCCCATGAGCAGGTTGTTCTACCGCATACGCTTTAACAGCTTCTTCAATCGCGGAATCAACACGATTTTTGTGATTAAGCACCTTCCGATTTTGATTAATCAGAGCATCAACACCGCCTTCTTCAACGGATTGTTGATAGCGATAAAACGTATCTCGGGAGACACCCATAACCTTGCAGGCTTTAGACACATTACCGAGTTCTTGGGCAAGGTTCAGCAAACCGGCTTCGTGTTTGATGATTGGATTGGTAGACTCAAGCATAGAGAGTTTCCTTTGTTCAGGTATTGATTCGACACCAACATCAAAACGGGAAACTCTCTTCTTTTCAAATCGAAGTGTCAGATCAGGTCTGAACTAATACAATTTATCATTTTACCTCGAAAAGCCACCCTCTTTCTTCATGATTTTCTACTCTATTTATTCTTACGACATTTTTGTGTCGCATACTTACATTAAGAAGATGAGCAAGCCTGGAGTTTTTCTCTTCAGGAGATTTCAGATATCTATCATCTTTTTTTAACTCTTTTCGCATTCTGCACCTATTGAGTTAATAATATGTTGGAATGAACAAAATCTATCATCTCTAGTACCGATTTACTTTCAAAAAGGGCATTAACACCTTCTTCATATCTACGATTGTAAGTGGAAACAGCTTGCGTTGCATCGACTAAATCATTATTAGTTCTGATTGCGCCGTTTATGGTTATGTTGTTATCACTAAGAAAGCTTTTCGCAACTTCAAGTGAGTCCTTTAATTCATTAATATAAGGAACTACATTAGAGAAACTACTATTACCAGCAGCTACATTATAGGGGGTAGAATTTATATCCGTGGCAGAAGACCATGAATATTCGGTGAATGATTTTCTAAGAGCTACTTGATCCAGGCTATTAACTTCTTGAAGTATTTTCTTTGACATTTGATCAGCCTGGTTATTTGCAGAATATTTGACCAATATGTCATAGGTTTGTAGTAGGTATGATAAATTTTCTGTATTCAAATCCCGAGTCAGAACTTTTCTAGACTCTACGTTGTTTTCAGGATTTCCAGAGATGGCTCCTGTAATACCAGGTGATCCAGCAAGTAATTCAGCTGCTTTGCCTGTTGCGAACCATTGCGATGTATCGGAATCAGCACTCCCACCCGTGGCGCCAAAATTCATTTTAGCTAAGACAGAATGTGCTTTAACTTTTGATCCTTGAGGGTGAAATGTACCATCAGGCGTAACGATAATATTTGTTGTACCATTATCTTTAGAAAGCGTTTTTTGCGCTTCAATACCCTGAGTAGTGTTACCCCGATTAGTCCGACTTGATGGAGTAACAGAATAATCTGGAATTAATGGATCTATTACTCCCTCTTGCCGTTTATACCCTACTATAAATTTCACGGGGCTTCCTGTATTTGGTTCAGAACCGATCTCAATGCCAATAGTCGAATTGGTAAAGAACACTAGGTGGTGGTTAGACGCACACCCCGAAAGGATTAAAATCGACAACAAAAATAATGCTTTCACTGTTTATTCCTCATTGGCCCGCTTGTGAAAAAATGGTGACCTCAGCAAGAGGCGCTCTACATGTTCCGTTTTTATTCTTATCGATCATCAATAATCGATGATCAAAGTATCCGGCACCAATATGAAATAGGCCTGACCGAATGCCAACGCCAGAGACTCTAGAATATTCACAGTTTTCCATAGAATTTTCCTTGTGTTGAAATAATCCAATATATAATGATTTATTTTCAACAACTAGCGGTTGATAGGCGCAACATGCAACTAAAGGTATAAAAGCTAAAAATAACAGTTTCATCAGATAATACTACCGAAATTTCATTAGGCTAAAAAAAATATATTATTTGGTACTATTTTATTAATTCCAGCATACCCTCTTATTACTCTGGTGGAACAAGAGACTGCAACTTCCAAAAAAGACACTTTTAAATTCGAACATTTTGAATTGATTACCAATATCTTATAAATAAATATCCAATAATTGTGCACTTTTAATCTTATCTTATTCTCAGAGCTCTTTCCCCTCCATGTTTAAAAATCTAATCATAAATAGTCGTTGTAAAAAGATTGAGCACTCCAGTACTTACCCCAAATTCGAAAAAGTTTATGCCGAAACTTATGAAAACGCCTAGTTACAAAGTTATCTAAATCAAGGTAAGCATTACCGCTGATTCCATAGCGATTGAAGGTATTGTCGCATCCCGAAGATATCAAAGGCGGACATGCTGCGTATTGCAACTAGCAAAACCACCATAAACCAGTTAACTTTTTGCTTTACCGAACCGCCAAGCCTTCTCTTCGAAAGAAATCTTGTTAAATATTCAATCTATATTTTCTTTTCAGTAAAAAACAGTTGCTAAAATAATTTTTATTCAATATTTCTAATGATAAAGAATTAGATTAAGAGCTATACGCACTTGTAATTCATTTGGTTTTGAAATAAAACAAATGTATTAACAAAAATATCTACAATAAAAGTTATTATACCCTCCTTAATGCTCAACATTTTTAGTCTGGAGATAATGAACCAAGGAATCCTAAAACTCTTCATCAATGCAAAAGCCACAATAGCGATCGATACTGACGAGGAATAACTATGACAACCAAACTCAAAAGCCTAGCTCTCATTTTACTATCTCTATCATTGGCTTCCTGTGGGGGCGATAGCAAGAGCGAATCTCCAAAATCCAATGAACAAGAGCAGGCCTCTCCGAACATAAACGACGGAGAAAACCCGGCCCCAGCGCCCCCAGTCACCGCTGATCCGGGCGATGATAGTCCTCCAGAACCTACGCCTCCCGTTGATACTGACGCAAGTCGAAAGCTTGAAGACTATCAACCTACAACCAGCTTTTTCAATCAACTTGACCCTCTGATTGGATCTGGTTACGAATCTGATTTTGCTCACTTTAATTCTGTTAGATGTCTGAATGGCAGGACAGAGCTTGGTGATGCTGGAGGTGCGAGCATAAATATCAACCAGTCACTGACTTACGCTGATATCGAACAAAGATTGACGTTCAAAACAGGCCTATCCGTAGGAAAAATCAACCTCGCAAGCTCAGAGTTTTTAAGTACCCTGAGAGAAACAGAAAGAACACTATCAGCTGTTACATCAGCTTCTTACGAATTCGACACAGAAAGATTTGTACCTGAAGGCGAGGAGATACTAACGCCGATTGCTCAGCAGGCTCACAATGATTATGGCGGGCACGGATTGCGAAGGCTTTGCGGTAATCAACTTGTGGCACAAGTGACAAGAGCGTCGGACCTCTTTGTTTCGGCAAAGTTTCACTTTGCAACAACACAGCAGAAGCAAAGCTTTATGCTCAATATAGGTCCAATCCCTGTAATTGAAAAAGTAGTCAATTTCTCTTCATCTATAGACGCCTTGGCCAATATAAATGCTGGCGGTGTTTTTGTGGAGATTACAGCTCACCAAACAGGAGGAGATAGTGCCTTGCTTCCTGGTGCTATTTTATCCTCACTGGATTCATCAACAATGATTGCATGCCAGGATGATGGGCTATCTTGCATTCAATTGCTCACGGATATCAATAACGCAATAGCAAGAGATGTTGCGCCATCACTTTCATCAGGGGTTGGAGAGATTCGAAATATCGGCTTCGAGTCTCTTGGTAATCTAATACCCTCATTTTTTGACGGCGACTCACTAGACGCATACGTCAACGAAGATACAAAAAATCGCCGACAAAACCTTCTCGAAAGGCATGAGCAGGCCATGGATGATAAGTCTCTAATCGAATACAGCTTAGCGAGAGCATCTATTTCAACCTCATATTTTTCAGATGAGATAAATAGGCTGGAGGTGATGAGCCAATCCAACGCCCAAAATCTTACTGACCTGGAGGATGCAGTAAGAATCTGCTTTGAGCAGCCTGATTCATGTAATGCAGAATACACATCTGAAACAATGGCAGGTATAACAGATATTGGAGCTATACCGAGCATTAATACTACAAGCTCAGATATCGTTATACACAATCACGCCTATGGTAGACGGACCAATGAAATATGGTGTTCGATACCGTATGGCTCAGCTCTGACCTACATTGGCGCATCTCGCAATTACCGTAGCTTTGTTTTGGGTTATAAGACAATCCATCCTCAACATGGAACGCTTGGTCAGCAAAACATGGTCTCCTGCATTAGGGCGTCAGATGGTAGGTATACAGTCAGCCCAGGGGTCAGCTCTCTCGCATCAGTTTCTCATGAGCGACAAGCGGCTGATGACGAGGTGATAGTTGCTATCTCACACGAAACAACAGGGGGCTCGATGGTGAGAATGCAGGTAGACACTGCCTCATGGGATTCGGATTCAAGGAAGTCTGGTCAGCCTATCCTAGGCAGTCGATTTAATGTGTTGGAAGGGCATGCTCGCGCAAAACCCGGAGATTTCATTTCAGGATTTTCCTTGTGGCACTACGATAGCTCCGCCAGCTACACAACTATCGAATCCACACACTTTTAACACCACCTTCAATATTCGGCCCGCTAGAACCGGGCTGAATATATCCTTTCGTGCAATAAAAAATTGCAAGCTGTCCATTCTGCCAATAATTCAGTTATGAGTGTAAGCTCTGTCGATATATTAAAATGACTAGCTGTAGCATATCATTGCAATTTCTGGTTTTAATTGAGAATGAAAAATCCAACATTTAGCGATTTACAGCTCTCTATGCTTTGAATTGTAAGTAGCTTATGAGAACTTTTTTTATTTATTCAAATCTTTCGACTCAAAAGGTGCCCGCATCCTTTTGGGCAATCTGGTGTTCCGTAACCCGTATGAATCCACTGATTACCGCAGTCGAGGCATTTGTAAGACTGAGGTTTTGGGGGTGGAGGTGGTGCAGGTGGAGTTATATTCTCAGGAGCATCCCGATGCCTAAATGATGACTTCCACTGGCCATAACGATTACTACCAGTCTTTTTTCTTTGTGGGGGCGAAACTCCCCGCTGTATTGATCTTCGTTTTTCTTCCAGCTCTATTGCTATCTGAGTATTTGGATGAAACACCCAGCTGCGATCTCCCTCATATAAAAGAAAGTCTTTAACAACCTCTGAGAATGGTCGCTTAGTCTTCCTGAATGACTCTGCATTAAATGAATGAAGATCAAGTTTTAGAAGTGCTGGAGGGTCATATTCAGGATTAAAGCTACCTTCGAGCACAGGAATAGGTCTCGTTGTGTATTCCAGCCAAACATACACACTACTTCCGTCTGCGCATTTCAACTCCAAATCAAACTGCGTACCGTTATAATGAGTATCCGCAAGGGCTTCTATGATTGGCATGTCGCGGTCTTCTGCAACCTTAACAAACCACTTAACCATGCCGTGAGGGTTTCGCACCGCATGGTGATGCTCAGGGAGCCTTACCCGCCTTCCTTCAAGCTCTTTGGCCACATGCTGGGCCATCATCTTTACAGCGAGTACAGAGTTAAACGGGCATTCCTCTATCGTTGACTTATCAGCATTAGGGCTTCGTGTGTCATGAGCAAAGTGGATGCGTTTTTCTGTATCTTTAGGATGCCGAGAAAGAAGCGGCATCCTGCATCCTGGGCATAGGCAGTTGCAGTTCCTTCCTCTCTCAGCATCCTCAGGCTCAACAATCATCCCTGTAGATGCCGAAATTCCAAATGGAATTAACAAGTCAGTTATTGGCATGATTCTATTAACTCTGCTTCACTCAACTCTTCAAGTGTTTCGATACCCATGGCTATATCCTGTGTAAACTTCTAATAAATTTTAAAGATTCTGCTCTTGCTTGATGTACTTCTTTTCAGTTAATCCAGTATTAGCGTAAATCCTCATGGTTCACGTTCAATAAAATTTTCAGTATCCCCGGATTAATCCGATCACTTCTTTGAATACTTCTTATTCTTACCAAGTTTTTGTTTGAACCTGCTAGCCTTTTCGTGCTCGCTGCAAAGCCTGCATGACCAGTAATCAATATGCTCTCTCCACACAAGAGAATTTTCATCGACAATACTGTCTTTTTCGTACCTGAGCTTAAACTTTGAAATCGCAATCTCTTTGGTTTTCTCAATAGAAAACCCTGAATCTTCCAATGATTCTTTGACGATTCTGATGATCTCTTTCCTGATATGATCTTGAACGTGCAAAGTATTTACCTTCCTTACTGTCAAATCGTCGATGATAAATGGTGATTGTGCGGCATAGGAGTAAGTGAGCAGATTGTTCCAATTTTTGAGGAATAGCCGCTTTTAGAGATCAGGACTGGCAGTACTGAGCGATCAGCTTTTGCTTCACTTTGGCAGCGGTGGTTTTTCCAGTGGCAATACGTAACATATCAGTTTTGGTTTTACGGGACACTACAATACCTTCAATAGCCATGGAGCCAACGGCACTGTTTGTCTTGCGGCGGATGACTGTGTGATTAAGCGTTCTCATAGGTTTTAGTGTAGCTTTATCTGGGTGTGGAGGTAAGCATGCTTGCTCTCTCTGAAGCGAAGACATTGTGTCTCACTCTTGGACAGATAATCACCGAATAATTGCTTTTACTGCTCTGATGAAGCACAAGCAGTTTCTTGATCAACAGCGCCTGAGTGCGTTAGACGGCTTCCAACCTTGAATCAGAAAGTTGGCCTAGGTAATGAATTCAGCAGCAATCGATACCGCCATCGTTGATGGAGAAAAACCGCTTGTTGAGGTAATAGATTACCGGATGAGGACGATTTAATGGGATGCAGCACCATTAAAGGTAGGTTGACGAGACACGGGCAGATTCTAATGAAAGACACATCTGGACGTGCTGTAGATTATCCGGAAATGACTAAACTGACTATTGCGTACTATTGTACTCTTGGACCAACCATAAATAACTCCACTTGCCTAAGGCCTATCATTGTATCTAGCTCAGGATAGCGATTCAACATAAGTCTGTTCTCTAATGATTTAGGATTATTCTTCACAAATCTATCAGTTTTTATATTGAATTAACGATCATAGACCTCACCTATAAGGTATTAAGTCGTATACCTACCAGAGGTTGAAAATGGCAGACCACAAACCAAAAGTTAGAATCCTATCGCTAAATGGTGGAGGCGTACGGGGCCTATACACTATTTCAGTCTTAGCTGAGTTCGAGAGGATCTTAGCTGATGGTGATGAGTCATACTCAATAGCCGAGCATTTCGATTTGATTGCAGGAACCTCTATTGGGGGTCTGCTCGCACTTGGTTTGGCCGATGGAAGAACGGCAAGGGAGCTCCGGGCTAAAGTTTTGGAGCACGCAACCACGATATTTCCTCCACGAAAAAAGTTTGTTCCAAAGATTCTATGGGACTCCTGGAAAACGGCACGCACCATATTTGGCAATCGTTATAATGGTGAAAACATCAGTAAGGCTGTTGCAGATATAGTTGGCAGCGATAGAACGATTCGAGATCTTCAGCGTCGAGTACTTATACCAACAGTGAATATCTCTACTGGCAAACCGCTTTTTGTAAAAACCTGTCACAATCCAAGATTCACTCGCGATGATCGACTTAAGCTTGTTGATGTTGCACGTGCAACATCAGCGGCTCCAACGTATTTTGAACCACATTACATTGAAGATCTGGAAGCCTATTTTGTAGATGGCGGCCTAGTTGCAAATAATCCAAGCTATGTTGCATATCATGAAGCAGTTACTGACTTGAAAGAAGAGTTCGATGTTAACTCTGAAAGCCAAGTTTATGTACTCAATATTGGCACTATGGCAAGTGAATTCTGCATCAATCCTGAACGAATACATAAATTATTTGCTGGCTATTTACGGCTCTGGGGAATGGGCAGCGCCCTCGTAGAAACAGTAATGAATGGCAACCAATGGATGCACCACTACATGACATCCCGTGCCCTATCAGGGATAAACTATGTATCGCTGGATGATACAGTTCCAGATCAACAAGCCAGCATCATAACCCTTGATAACTCGCGAAAAGAAGCGCTTAGAGCTCTTTCAGCACGTGGAATTCAACAGGCCACCGAATCTATGGCAGATAGTGAACTTGATTTGAGAGGGAAGTTCTTCAATCAAAAAGCAGCCAAGTTCATTCACCCTAAAGATAAGGGCTAACTCGGTTATAAGAGGCTCAGTTTTCGGATATGGTTGCTATCAAAGTAGCAGCCGTATGAGCCTTTTATTCCAAGTATAAGAAAGATCAATGAGTGTCCTTTCTCCAACTTAATGGACTTCCAGGATGCCAAATCAACACTACTCGGCTGAGGCCTAACTTGCGGGTGCGTATGCCATTCGCCCATGTAAGTTCGCAAATTCTTGCTCTTCTTACATATCCGCTTAGAGGCCTTGATGTGCCCAGGATCTTGCCGAACAAATTGTACCCGAGACTGAATATCTCCCTTCATTGGCGTAGTGATATCTGTGACTACCCAATAACGTCCACGGCGCTCACCAATGAGAATCCCTCCAGACTCTTTTGAAGTTGCTCCTAATTGCCTGAAGCCATTCATCTTCCGTGATACTTCATCGCTGAGTATCACATCGATATCCCTTCCACTGAAGACAATAGTGTCATGGTTAAAGTGCTGCACAGTACATACACCCTCTGTTTCTAGGGACAGCTTTATCTTTGACTTGCTTACCTTCATTTGATTGGATTAAGACACTACGAATTTTCGACTTTGTATCGCCACGCGCCCAATCAATAGCTAAGTTTGCAGCCAGTGCAGCGGCGTGCATGGCTGTTGCTGCGGAATATGGTACTGACCAATCACTACAAGAGCCTGTCGAATTCTTTACAGTGTTTTCCGTATCTCGTTTCAGCAAAGAAAAAGAAGTCCCTTTTTCAAAGTTGTTAATACAGTGTAAGCAAGGAGCATCTTTATCAGAGTATTGAATAAATGATTGAACACCAACACCTGCACCATGTACCCAAGCATACACTACGGGGCATGGTATATTACCGACCCGTAGCTCAGTCGATAAAAACTGATTAAAAGACTGGTCTCCAGTCGCATCAATTACCAAATCGTAGCCAGAAAATGACATCTCTTCGGATAATGAAGTAGCATTGATTTTAGGCAGGATAACCTCTAATTTTCTCTTGAGTGCTACTGCTTTATTTTTTCCTAAACTTTCCATTCCAAGAGAGTGGCGCCCAATGTTCCCTGGCTCTATATAGTCAAAGTCAGCTAGTACCAACTCTCCGCCAAGCCTTCCAGCTCCATGTCGAGCCACTAGTTCCGCTATATGACTTCCTACCGAACCACATCCTAGCAGTAAAACTTTCTTCCCTGATAAATCAGGCGTGTCATCAACTTGAGAGTTTGGTGCATTACGGGATATTAGAGAAAATTCATCAAGTGGGTATATCCCCATTCTGAATATTTTAACTTTCTTCGCATGCTTTCCGAAAACCAGCTTCTCCGGTTTATTGATAGCGAATCCCTTTGGAGTCGTGCTGGGGATTAGTACTGCCGCCTTTGTGTTTGGTGCATCTAGCATTAGTGCAATGTAAGGCGAGGACTTTGGTGACGCTTTGAAAGCATCTATGAAAGCTTTGGCTAAACCAGGAACAGCTTTGTTATTTGACTCTTTTAGCCATTCTTTTAGTTCCAATAGATTTTCTGGGGGGAAATTTTTCTCTGTTGCAGAAAGTGGTAGCTCACAGTTAATACGAAAATACTGTAGTTTAGTAATTTCATCGTTAAAATTTGGATAGTAATCTTTATTTTCCGTTGAAGTTAGCAAACAGTATACGTCTGGGTCAGAAAATTCAGATGACCCTGTCTCAGAATACAGTCCAAACTTATTGTTTTTTTCAGAACCGTCAGTGTCGAAATAAATTCCACCGCCTCCCCAGTAAACTAGAAACTCTGACCGTGTTTTCTCTGAATTCCGCCCTTCAAAAAGCTCTTCAATCATATTAGATGCAAGCAGTAAGCATCCTTTGATTTGGCTCTCAAGCTTGACTAAATCCAGATAGGCAAGTTGATTATCTGCGTAGCAGAGATACCCATTACTAGGGTAATAATGAGGAGTTACAGCTGGAAAATCATCCGGTGTTTCTTCGAGAAAAATTATTGGTAAGGTGATATGGCTAAGACTTTTAAAGCACACCCTAGCAGCCACACTCCTTTTTCCAGCCTTAATCTTCCCGTTATAAATTGCTTCATATTCTCGCGAAGGGCAGTACCCAAGAGTAAAGCCCTCGCTATGCATAACGTTATTTACTCTGCCTTTGGTATCGCTTAGAGACACTACGCTTGCACCACTCGACCAGATGGCTCCTGTGCTGACACTGTTGCCATAGGAGCAGCTGCCGCAGCTGATGCTAGTGTTACTCTCTTCAGAGATGTTGGACCAGAAGGAATGCGTTTGCCAAGGTGCTTCGATAAAAGGGCAACAGCGCCTGGTGCGTCAGAGCGATAAGCTTTCTGGAAGTCGTCATAAAACGCTTCAATTTTTTGAAGGACTTCTGCCCTAATATTTTCAGGTGCATCCAATTTTTTTGCCAAATCTTCATTTTGGTCGGTTGGCAATAAAATCTGCCCCTGGACAATTTCTTTCATTCTTCTCAGGACACTAAATAGAGCCTGGTCATCCCGATCCTCCAGCTTCACATAGAAGGCCTTCTCTGTAGCCACCATTAGCAATATAGATTTAGGGTCATTTAAAGGCCAATGCATATGATCTCGCCAAGCTTTTACATACCTCATAACTCTTCGAAGTTGTTCACTTTTTACGGAAACAACACTTTCAACCCAGTCTTTAATTGGCCGTGGGTCCGATTTTCGCCAGCCAGACTGAGTTGCCATCAATACATGGTCCGTCTCAAGGGCATCCCATGAATCTAAATCCTGTCGTAACGCCTCTTGAAAGTACTGAATATATTCGCTTTCGCCCTTCAGGCTTATAGACTCAAGCCCCAATGATTCCGAAAAATACAACGAGTCATAAGCACCATCCAGAATGGCTTGGTGGTTGTACTTTAACGCTGCTGTTTCAGTGTTTTTGGCTGTTTCGAGGGACTTAAAGTCCTCTGTTGGTATCACATAGAGGGGAACGTCGATATGCATTTCGTCGTTGAGTTCTATACGCGTGCAGTTAGGGTTCGATGTTTCAATCTTCCAGTTTGGATGCGTTTTGCATAGCACCGTTAATTGCTCTTCGACAGTCTCTAGCAATAACTTCGCTACCTCAGAGGGAGGTTCCTGATCAACGGCTCCTAAGGGAAGGTACATCCCATCATCAAGGTCTGCTTGCTGCTTAGGTGGTTTGGCAGGAGCATTCAGTGTTTGATATGCCCATGATCCCTGGGTAAAAAACCTAGGCTTTGGGAAATCACTGAGATTCAGACCTTCTTCTTTGACTTTCCGGTCCAATTCAGTCGGTACATGTTTAGCTAGATAAGTACGGATAACTTGACGTGCACTGATCAGTGTTTGTTTTTGAGTAATCGTAAGCGAAATTTTGTTGAAGAACGTATCTTCTTGATTCTCGCCCGTATAAAAAAGGTCGTTGAGATTTTGTTCTCTCATGATTGGTATTCCCCAATAAGTTGGGGCGAAGCATGCCAGCCTCACCCAGTTCAATTTTTAATTAAACTGCCAACTTTGAGAGTTGCTCTCTTACAGATATAAGTACTTCTAGCCAGTCTTACAAAGGTCCATGTCACCCATCCCTATGACTCATGCAGTTTCAATATATGACTTGGGGTCAGTCACGGCAGGCTTCAACCCCTATTATTGAAAATATCAACGAATACGAAGATAGTCGTAGGCTGTAAGTAGGGGGGATGTCGAGTACATCAATGAAAAATCACTCCCAGGAACATGAGCCTTTGCCACTAGGCACAACACCTTCGACATAAGGATTTTTGTTTTTCTGTATTTTAGATATCAAATCGTGCCGTTTTTTCTCCCAAGGGCTAACAGGATCACCCTTGGACCAAGCAATAAGAAGCTTTTCTGTTTCTGAGTCAATATTGACACCATGAGCCAGCCTCATGTAAAACCAAATCCGAGCAACATCGCCTTTCTTGCAATCTGGTGGTTCAAACAGGCCATCGGGTCCAGAGGTAGTGCCATTGAGATCTCTTGCCTGACACATAGGCCCAAATCCCTCGTGTTCACTTTCATCCGGGATTACTCCGTAAGGGTCGTTAGATCTATATTGATTAAGCTGCGCCGCAGCCGGAACGAGGTTGTGCAGGTCAAAAATCATGATCTCCCCAGAAGGGCTAACAGCTTCACAACAATTGCGATTGCTCTTATCAACCTTACCAGAATCGTCCGTACAGGCTTTAATCGAAGCTTCATCTTGCCAGCACATATAAGACCCCACAGGCATAAGAGAGGCTGGAACGACATGTTCCCACTGGATGGTATTTCTAACGTTTCTTTTTAACTGAACCCCCTGGAAACCGCAGGCGTCGGCGTCAATACTACCAGAGCCGTCATAATCCTGATGTGAAGAGTACGAACAACCGCAATAAAATGTATATCTGTGATATTTATAAACTTGATCATCGAGCAAATTCTTTGCACGATTCCATGAGCCTGCCGGAACAAAACTATCTGAATAGCAAGGAACAGAGGAGAGTAGAATCACGAACCAGAAGTAAAAGCGCATATCAGAGTCCCTTTATTCATCATTGAGGCGAATTGCCTTAACACTTCCTAAGTTGATAACTTCATCTTTAATACCTCTTAGAATTGAATCTGCCCATTCTTTCGCTTGGGTTTCAGATGCACCATCATTTCTTGATAATCCGTGTAAATGAGGCAGGGATCTGTGACCGTAGCTCTCAAAGTACGATGCCGCTACCTTTCTAACTCTTTCTGTTTTCCAGGTATGGTCTTTTTGTGGCCACCCATTTCTAACAGCGACGAGGCCAAGGAATACTTTGAAGTCAACATCTGACATACACTGGCTATCTTTTCGGAATACTAATAAGGTGCTTCGTCCCGTTTCTTTTGGCTTAAGCTCCAATTCCATTAAATAGATATAGCCCAGTGAGGAAATATTGATTTCTACCCATGCAATCTGCCTAGGCCTCCTAGATTGACCACTATCGAGTTCATCAACCATCTTCCAACTCCTTTGCCTTTTATCAGAAGGAAATGAGTTAACAACCTCACCATCAATTTGGACAGGCTCTGTTCCATATCGAGTCATAACCTCCCATTCATCATCAATTGTTAGCTCACGCAGCTGCTTGATCATTGCTATGAAGCCTTCGAGGTCTCTACTAGCTTGTACATGGGACCCAAAGCTGTTGGTTCCAGTGTTATCGGAATCCTCATTTGGAGGCCTATGGCCTTCACCGTCACTATCATCAGATGGATATACCGGGTGATCATATTGACCACTACGTATATGCGTAAACTTAAGAGACCCTAACACGCTAAATTTATTTTCTGGAGAGATGACGATAGATGGTCCTGTGATAAGGTCATCGCTTTGTTCTTCATCTAATTCAGGTTCTAGTTCATCTTCAAATAGATCTTCTTCGGGCTCACCATAAAAACCCTCCTGATCGGTAGCAAAGCCGGGTTTGGTTCCATTTTCCCCCTCATCAGTTTCAATATACGGATCAAATTCATCTACGTAACCACAGCTGATGATATTTGAGACGAAGATAGCCCATATTTTTTCTCCTTCTGGAGAATTGTATGAAAATGGTTTCCCTGAGACAGTTAGTTTTGTCAAACCTTCAAAGGGAAACTTCGCTTTCATAGTCATGGGTAGGCGATACGAATCACTTATGGAGGTTTCATTACGACTAGCTGCATATTTGATACTATTGCGAGGGTAGCCAAACCACGATCTACCTTGCTTATTATAAAAACTTCGATAAGCGACGAGCTGCTCTTCCCTGCTAAGCCTTTTCAATGCTTTAAGGCCATATCCTTTCCATTCAACATATCGATCCATACTCCCGTTTATGGCTGCATTGCAAAAGCGGTTGCTGACACAGGTGTAGAAGTTGAAAAGCTCAATGCATGGGATTGCTAAGTACTGTGTGCGTTTCTTTTGGTTTAGAACTGGAACTATGGCCAAATAGTTACCTTTCATACTATGCAGATTTTTGCCGAGTTGAATAGCGTTCATTGGTAGCGACCAATCGAAATTTACACCGTCTATTTCTACCGATTGATTATACTTAACAATTTGTATCTTTCTTGTATCTATTTCGTATTGGCCATCCATTACCCCTGGAAGATAGACTCGCTGACCATCTTTCCATACCGAACCAGTTTTTAAGTCTCTAATCCAATTTAAAGGGATGTCTGTTACTACTTGGTGTTTGCCATTCAGGCTAGCGTTATGCAAAGGCTTAGCTATTCCATCCGGGTGAATTCCTGACATGTAAACATTGGTCGTAGGGTAGTGACCATTGAATCGATGTATTTCACCAAAGCCATCAATACGCCAGTAACCTGGTTGCTTTGACATTCGAGCTTTGTTTGCATCTCTTGGCATTCATACCCCCAAAGTTAAGTAAATACTCAAATCAGAGTCTAAATCTTGATCCCACAGCAATTCAATATATAACTACATTATTAAGCAGATTCTATCTTGGGCATATGAGGGAATTAACTAAATAATTTACTCAGTCTTTTATGGCAAGCTGTTACATCGGCATCAAATAGGTCTGCTAGATAACATGCTTTAACTGGCACACCTTTTCGGCGTAAGTGGTTGAATGCCATAAGGAATTCTTGGTCGCTGGGGAAGTATTTCCTTCCATAAAACTCTTCTTTAAATACCTTATCAACCCAGAAAGGTATAAATGAATAATCTGATAAAACAGAGTAAGAAAATTCAGTTCCTTTAGATAGAGCAACCAATCGATATGGCCAATCCTCTAAGAGCCAAAACACAGCACTCATCAAAATACAACGATCTGCCGATGATAAAGAGTCAATCCCTTTTGGGTTCTTAACGCTAGTCAGTGGTATACCTGAGGCCCATTCGATTCTTTCGGACAAGGGTTCTGATCTTTTCTTGGTGAGAGAGCTTGCAAGCACCCATAAACCTGAGAATACACATAACCAATGTGATGTGGGAATAGGAAAAACAATCTCTTTTTTTATGAATGCATTTAGGAAGTCGATATATATTCTGGGGATGTAGTGACGGATTCCTTCTTCAGAGCTTTGGTTTAATGGGGTGTAACACTCAGAACAGGACTTTAAGTCAGATAGTGGTAGCTCATATTTTTTGCCACTGATCGCATGGCGATGAATAGCAATATAAGACCCACAGGATGGACATGAGTCTTTCAAAAGAACTTTATGTATTGGGCATACGGTGAAAAAAGATAATCGCCAATACTTTCGAAAATGAGGGATTTGATCTCCAGCGAGGCATTCTGCGCAGTAGTGCATTCCTCCCCGTTTTCTCTTTCTATGATAAACCCCAATGGGAATCAGATTTTTAGTTAGTGAATTGGGACTCAAGCTTTCGTATACGCATCCCACATATTCTTTAAGGCTAAGGGAGTTAATGGAATATATGGAGTTGTTCGTGCTTTTAGATAAGCTCAGTAATAGTTCTTTTTGAGGGGTTCGATCAACGTCGCGAGAAAAAATAGACGGTGAACATTGTAAGATCTGCGTGAAGAAACTATTTAAGAAAAACCCATTGCTAAGGGCTAGTCTAGTCAACCATGATGAAAGAATCTCATGGTTAATTGGCTTTGGTTGGATAGGTAAAATACACATTAGAGTGCACTAATACTTTCTCGCACTCGCATCCCTGGCCCTATATATCCACATTTTTGTATGGACTCTAGGTCAATGACCTCTAGTCCATTTCTTAACGAATATGAAGCCGCTGTGTTTAAGAGAGTGGATATTTCACCTATTGACCCCTCTGTGATAGCAAGGATTTTTTTACTTAGCTCAGGGGAGTGAAGGTTGGATCTTTCTTTTAAGGGGATTACTCTCTCGAAGGTGCTCAGTAACTGGCGAAAGCTCTTATCGTATCGCCACCTAGGGATGATCATGGGTGGAAAACGGTTTTGAATTTGGGGATCAACACTTACGGCCCTTAGTAAATCAGAAGTTCCACAGCCAACAATAGATACCTGAAGCTGATTGCTCAGGTACTTTATCATGTTCAGAAAGTGTTGCTGCTTGGTTGATGATCCGGCCAGGATATTATGGAGCTCATCTATGATCATGACCTTCAGCTCTATCTTTTTCAGCACAGATATAGTCCGTTCTCTTTTTGCAGCGATAGAAGATGCTGGCACTCTTTCATATAATTTACATAGTATGTGAGTATAAAAGTCCGCTTCAGAAGGCGTTGGAGGCGCTTCGAAATACATCGTTGGAGTAATCAGATTCTCCGTATCAAATGATTCGTCTGGTAAGTGACGTTGGCAAAAACGTTTAACGATTTCTGTTTTCCCGTTATTTGTTGCTCCGACCAGTAGCATGTTGGGCATCCTTGACACTCTTGGGTGAGACAATAGTCCCTCTAATTTATGCATGGCATCCTGGGCAGTCGGGTATCCAATCCATCTGGGTTTATGGATTTCTTGAATTCTGTCATCTATGTCCATTTCAAGCTTCGGAATGCAGTCTTTATGTAAGTGCTGGTAATTATCCATTCATAGGCCTCAGCTAATGTCTACATCGGTGAATGGTTGAATCTCTTCATCAAAATCGCTGTCTATTATTTCTGCTGCCACTGCGGCAACTCCAGCAGTTTCATCCTTATTGTGAGCTGCACTCCAAGTAGAACGGCGCTGTGCAAACCTTCGCTTACGCTTCTCCGAAGCCCTTTGTTGTTTAGCTAAACGAGTTTTTTCTATTGATGCCACTTCAATTTCACGCATTTTGGCTATGCCCTGAAAAATTATGTCTTCGCTAATCAGAGCTCTATGCTCATTTTTCAGGGACTTTTGTACTTCCCTCAGTTCCCACAAGCTTATAGACGGCCTGGTATTATCTAAGTAAGGAACGGACACATATTTGTTTGTATCAGGATCAAAAAAGTGCACGGCACTTATATCTCGAGGATCTCGCGCAAAAATAAACTTTTGTGCCTTTTGATTTTTGTCTTTGGTGCCAATCCATTTCTTTAGTACAGGAGAAAAGTAATGGATGTTATCAATCACTACGCCTTGCCTTTGAATAGAGCGCTCTACATAGGGAGTGAAATTAAGCCTTAGTGTTTCTTCATCTTCAATTGGCAAAGGCATGCCAATACCTGGAGTACTACTGTTTCCGAAAATAAGCTCCTCATATTTTTTTATTGGAGGAACATCAGCAATCCCACGGTGAGGCTTATGGTGATAGTAATATACAATAAATACCGTAAACCACATCTCTAGCTCGCGTAATGTCATGCAAGCCTTGCCTTCCGAGTTATAGTCAAGTTTATCTTTTACACTAGAAAAAGTTGTTCCTGGGATAGTATGAACTTCTGACATAAACGTCCGAAATACACGCTCCACATGAGGACCGAAGTTAGGCATTCCGCGGGGGCGAAACTCCAGGATAATTCCGTGTTGTTGACACGCTCTTCTGAGCATATTCCCATGAAACTCTTTAGCATTGTCAACATGGATCTTCCTCATCTTGTCGTGGATTGGCCACTCAAGATCTACATTTCGATTAGCTAGCCAGTTATCTTTTGTCGAGATAGCGTGGGCAATACATAGGCCAGCGCTATGAGCGCTTGGGTGTTCAAGTGTTAGGCAAAAGCCTGATATCATACGAGTTGCTACATCGATAGTGATGGTGAGAAATGGTTTGCCTATTGGCTGACGGTGTAAGTCGTCGACTATGATCAGATCGACGGGTGTATGATCAACCTGGACAACGGCATTAGGGTAATCCGCTCCTGGAAACTTTCCTAGAATCGGACGGTAAGACTGTTTGGCAAATTTTGAGCCTAGGCGCCTTTTTACAGCCTCTTTTTCTTCTATCGCCGAAACTCGTGCATAAATTGTATTTTTATCCGGTGTAGGCAGGTCTAATTTGAAACACTCACTCTTAATCTCTTTGTAGAGCTTTAGAACAGAAGGTCTTTCAGGAAGCAGAAATACTTGTTCAATCTTCGCATTGATAACCTCTTCTACTTCTTTATTAATTTTCAGTGAGCCTTTATCGCTACGCTCTTTTCTTAATAGTGAAGACACCAAGCCAGTTTTTTCATATGCACGAATCCAGCGATATATTGTGGTTATCCCTTTGCCGTTCTTTCTTGCTATCTTTTTGACATCTTCTGCCGTGCGAGAATGCATATGCAAGAGAGGAGATATAATCTCAAAACGCTCAACTGCTGACTGCCAATCAGAATCTTGAGACACTAAATGTCGGTTGTCCGCCTTCTGTATGTATTCCAAAGAGTGCTTACTTCGAAGATCGCTGATTCGAGCGATGGAGGTTTCGTCTGTTTCAATACTCCGCACAATAGCTTCACTGAACCCTTTCAGTTCAAGAACGACAACGCTATTCCCATTAAGATAAACCAAGCTGCCAGGAGAAACCGACTTCATAAATCACCTTTCACGCGTATCAATGTTCTCATTGTTAGTGGGGCGTCCAGATCACACACAATGCGACCGTTAGCTATCAAATACCATATAACTGGAAGCACTTTTGCCTGATCTCGCTTATGACTAAAAAGAGCGGCCATTAGTAGGCTCGGATCTGCCATTCCTAGGTCATCAAGAATAGTAAGGACATGCTCAGCCATAGGTTCTTCAACTTTCCAATCCTTATAGCCCCAAAGAAACTTAGCGTTAGCCAGGAAGGGAGTCCTAATTTCTACTTCTGTTAGAACTTTGAAACTCCAGCCCCTTCTACAGGCAACAGACCTAGCCTTACGTAACTTGGGAAATAATTGTTTTCTTTGGCCTTTGAGGTCAGCTCGGTATTTAATTTCATAGAGTAGTGGAGGAATACGCAGGTCTTCACGGTAATACACAAGCCCATCTGGAGTGTAAGGGCGTTCAATCCCAAAGGAATCGGAGTAGGTAATGGTAAGAGGCTGGGGGACGACACTGTCAATGCCGGAATCGAAGCGTGCGAGCTCCATAAAGTCACGCTCCAGAGCGGATTCATAGGAACCAATATCAGGTATGGCACCTGAAACACTACGATTGGTGATACCGATTAACCTGGCTTTGGATGTATAAAAGCTGGGATTCATTACCACATACCTTTGGAAACCATAGGTATGTTATCTTTTATGTCTAGAACTTACAGCGGTGGTGGTAAACCTAAGCCTGGAGAAATCTCTCTGGCCCATGGCGGGGTGTTGTTTCTTGATGAATTACCGGAGTACAGCCGTAAGGTACTGGATGTGCTGCGTGAGCCATTGGAAAGTGGCCGTATTGTGATCAGTCGTGCCAATCGCTCTATGACCTACCCGGCAAACTTCCAGCTGATTGCCGCTATGAACCCTTGTCCGTGTGGTTACTTTGGTGACCCGTCCGGGCGTTGCCAGTGTACCACCGATCAGATTCGCCGTTATCAGGGACAGGCATCCGGGCCATTATTAGACCGGATTGATTTGCATGTGGAAGTACCACCGATTCCAACGGCCATGTTACAGCAGGCGGCTCAGGGCGATTCAACCACCTCGGTTCAACAACGGGTGATGCAGGCGCGGGAACGTCAGCTGGCGCGGCAGGGCTGTATCAATGCCGAATTAAGTGGTGATGTGCGTGATCAGGTATGTGCGTTACAGGAAAGTGATCGGGAGTGGCTGCTATCTGCCATTGAAACGCTCAATTTATCAGCCCGTGCCTATCACCGGGTGTTAAAGATTGCCCGCACGATTGCCGATTTGCAGGTCAAAGAAAGTATCGAACGGCCGCATTTATTAGAGGCATTAAGTTATCGCACGATTGATCGCTATTTGCAGAAATAATGACACCGGGAGAAGAGAATGAATAAGCAGCTGTTAATCTTTTTAATGACATTACTGGTGATCATTGCCGGGTTAAGTTATTGGCATATCAATCGTACCAACCCCTATAGTTCACCGGTTTTCTTTGGTGAATAGTATCGAAGCCGGCACGATTTTATTCAGAATAAACTGCGCTGATTAAAGTCCTGAGCGCTGAAGCCAGACTCGGCTTGTTCCAGCAATGCCTCCAGTGCCAGTGGGCGGGAATAGATATAGCCCTGAATACGATCACAGCCCAGTTTTTGTACCAGGCCAAGGCATTGTTTGTCTTCAATACCTTCAGCGGTAGTCTCTAAATTCAGGCGTTTCGCTAAATCCAGCATGGTCGTCACAATATGCGATTGTGGGCCTTGTTCCGCCATTGGGGTAACAAACGCACGATCCAGCTTAATGCCGGTAATGGGTAAATCACTGAGGTGAGATAAGGAGGAAAATCCGGTACCAAAGTCATCCAGCACAATATGAATGCCTTCGGCCTGTAGTGTTTTTAAGTTCATCAGTGACACGCTGGTATCACGCATCATGGCAGTTTCGGTCAGCTCTAATTCAAGAAAGTGCGGCGGCATCTCCAGTTGTTCTAATAAATCCAGTACCTGACGGGCGTAATAAGGGTCGGCAATTTCCGGGAAGGAAACGTTCACGGCCATACGAATTGGCGTATCGAAACGCCGTTTGATCTCTCCCCAGGCAAGAATGGTTTCACGCAGTGCCCAATGGCCCAGCGCCTGAATCAGGCCGGTATTTTCGGCTTCGCGGATAAATACTGTGGGCGGAATGACGCCCAGTGTTGGGTGCTTCCAGCGCAGTAATGCTTCGGCTCCGGTCCAGACGCCGGTCTGGCCATCAAATTGTGGTTGGAACTCAAGAAAAAACTCATCCCGTTGCAGGGCAAGATGCAGGCCTTCGTATAAATTCAGACTATGGGCCTGAGGCTGCCAGTCGAATTGTGCTTCCTGCACCAGGCGTTCCCGGGCGATTTGTTGCACGCCTTCCTGCAGCACACCGCTCAATGCGTCAAACTGATTCAGCTGCAGTACTGAACTGCTGTATACCATCCAGGCGTTTTCCTGAGTTTCACAGCGTCTCGGAAACCAGTCGGCCTGTAGCGCATAATAATCTTTGCCAACCACAATCAGCTGGTCGTCCAGTATGCGGCCAATCATGGCGTTATCCGGTGCCTGGCTGAGAATGGTTTGCTCGAATTCCTGCTGCACTTTATGACGTACAATCCAGGGCGTTTGTTCATCATCCGTTGCCGCCAGCCAGCGACACTGTAAAACCCGCAGGTATAAACCATTCGCCGACTGGCTCATCCAGTGACGAAAGCGGGAGAAAAACGCATCGCGTTGCAGTGGCTCGGGCGATGGTGTTTCGGCTTCGTGATAAATGGCTTCACAGGCTTCGATCAGGTGATGATGATTTAATACTGGCGTGGGTAAACAGTGTACTTGCTCCGGAAGGTGTGACTGCAGTGCATCAGGGGCGAGAAACAGTATGGGGGTTTTCAGAGAAACCTGATGCCACTGCATCAGCCAATCCAGATCGTTGCTGAGCAAGTGGACGATAATCAGATCGAATGAACGGGTATCCAGTGGATAATCCGATTGACATTGGCACTGCCAGTGTTGGCTGCGTGGATGCTCAGATAAGCTCTGTTGCAGAGTGTTCAGCTCATCCGGATGGCGGCCAATCAGAAGCAGGTTTAAATCAGTCTCACACTCGGTCGAAGCCATTAAAATCCCAGAGTACAGTCTATTGATAAATCACTGTACAGTTGTTGTTAAACCCATAAATTAATCACGGACACTCTTCTTATTTATAGGCCATAATGATGGGCCTGTCTCCCTCCTTAGCAGGAAAAACCGCACAAACCGGCTCAGTTGTCTTTTGCTGGTCATTAGTTGTACGAATTAAGGCTGAAAATTGTCAGGCATGGCAACAAAAATAAGGATTTAATCAGGCCATTCGGCTGTTAAAATGGCGCTTGTTAACCGTCTCTATCTTGATAAGCCTGAGGAAACCGTGGTCGATTTAACCCAGCTTAACCCCCGCCAACGTGAAGCCGCCAAGTATATTGATGGCCCCTTACTAGTGCTTGCTGGCGCGGGCTCCGGTAAGACCTCGGTAATTACCCGGAAAATTGCTTACCTGATTGGCACCTGTGGTATCAAGCCGCATCATATTGCTGCCGTAACCTTTACCAATAAAGCGGCCCGTGAAATGAAAGAGCGGGTTGGCTCGTTAGTCGGCAAAGGTGGTGCAAAAGGCCTGACAGTATCGACCTTCCATAACCTGGGTCTGAATATTATTCGTTTTGAAAATAAAAGTGCTGGTTATAAACCCGGGTTTTCAATTCTCGATCAGGATGATTGCAAAGGCATTATTCGTGATGTGATGCATCGTGAACATGGTGATGATGGTGACATGATTGAGCTGGTGCAAAACGCCATCTCGAATCTGAAAAATGATCTGATTGAGCCTCAGGCTGCCATCGAAATGGCACAAAGCCCACAGGAAATGTTAATCGCACAAACCTATGAAGTGTATCAGCGTATGCTGAGAGCCTATAACGCGGTGGACTTTGATGACCTGATTATGGTGCCTACTCTGTTGTTTATGAAACACGAAGAGGTGCTTGCACGTTGGCAGAAAAAAATTCGTTATTTATTAGTCGACGAATACCAGGATACCAATACCAGCCAATATGAATTAGTAAAAATGCTGGTGGGCAATCGCACCGGGTTGACGGTAGTGGGTGACGATGACCAATCTATTTATGCCTGGCGCGGTGCAAAGCCTGAAAATTTATCCTTATTAAAAAAGGATTTTCCGACGTTAAAACTGGTGAAGCTGGAACAGAATTATCGTTCAACCGGATTGATTCTGAATGCCGCCAACAAGGTAATTGATAATAACCCGCACGAGTTTGAAAAAAAATTATGGTCGGATAAAGGCTATGGCGATCAGATTCGTATTTTAAAATGTCGCAACGATGAAGTGGAGTCAGAACGCATTGCTACTGAAATTGTAGAGCGACGTATGCGTTATGGCTGCGGCTATAAAGACTTCGCCGTGTTATATCGTGGTAACCACCAGTCGCGCGCTATTGAAATGAAGCTACAAGCTTATCAGGTGCCTTATAAACTCAGTGGCGGGCAGTCGTTTTTTGGTCGTAATGAAATTAAAGATATTATGGGTTATTTGCGGTTGTTAATTAACCCTAGCGACGACGCTGCTTTTTTACGGATTATTAATACCCCACGACGTGAAATTGGCCCAACTACCATTGAAAAACTGAGCGAATATGCTGCGATGCGTGGTATTTCGATGATGTCTGCTACCACTGAAATGGGCCTCGAGCAGGTGTTGATGCCGAAAGCGGTGGATCGCTTACGACGCTTTGGTCATTGGCTGGAAAATATTACTAAAAATGCCTATACCGATGACCCAGTAGCTGCCATTAAAGAAATGATTTCGGATATCGATTACGAAGGGTATTTATTACAAAATTCCGGTACCCCGAATCAGGCTGAACGGCGTATGAAAAACGTTTGGTTCCTGATCGACTCGATTAATAAAATGGTGGATCAGGCCGAAGAAGTCGGCGACGAAGTTACGATCGAAGATGCCGTGGGTAAATTAATTCTGCGCGATATGATGGAACAGCAGGAGCAGGAAGACGAAACTGATCAGGTGCAGTTAATGACCTTGCATGCCTCAAAAGGTCTGGAATTCCCGCATGTTTATATCATGGGCATGGAAGAGGAGTTAATGCCACACCGCAACAGCATTGAAGCCGATACCATCGAAGAAGAGCGGCGTTTAATGTACGTGGGCATTACCCGGGCAAAACAAACGCTGGCGCTGACTTATGCTGGTAAACGTCGTCAGTATGGCGAAGCAGTATCAACTACTCACTCCCGTTTTCTGGATGAATTACCATCGGATGATATTACCTGGGAAGGGCGCGATGAGACCTCCGCTGAAGAGCAGAAGCAGCGAGGACAGGAAACGCTCTCAAGCCTGAGAAATATGCTGTCGGATTTTTGATTACTAAAAGTGTAAAAACTTAGCGTTTCTGAATTTTTTGATCATTGATCTACACGATTAAATTGTTACATCAATAATCTGACACTAGATCGGAAGAGTTGGCTTACCATGAACAGCTGCTTGGGTGTCTATTAATGTTACCATAGCGGCAGTTAAATGATCAGCCAACTACTTCTATCGTGTAAATATGAGGTTTGCCATAATGACCATAATTTATTCTTAATAAATCAGCAGCATTGGCTCATACAGTGCAATTCTTATTAGTACCTCTAAGCTATATTGTTTCTCAGTGCATAGTATTGCCATTCCGTTTTTCCCCGCCACTAATTGTATCACTAACCAATATTGATTCGTTTCCAAGAGCATAGTTAGACAAAGCAGTTCATCAAGCTTTTCTAGAATTAACGCTCCTAAGGACATAATGATACTAAGAAGCTTGTCAATTTTTTCTAAAATTGATGACAGTAGAGAAAAGTTGTGAACTATTACGAAAAAGAACTTCATATGAGTATCTCTTAATAATTAAAAAATTCATCATATAAAAGAAATTAGGAAAAGTAGCTTGACGAAATGGTCAAGCTATAAAGCTTACAAAAATTTACGCTTATGATTGTTCGGTCTTTATCAAATAGCTACTTTTAAAAATCCCCCCACTGGAACTGAAACACGCTGAGCGCTGCTAAAGCTGCTGTTTCAGTTCTTAGCACACGTGGCCCTAACGTTAATCCGGCAAATCCGGCATCAAAGGTTTGCTGCACTTCGGTTTCGCTGAAACCGCCTTCCGGGCCGACTAACAACGCCAGACTAGTTGGTTGGGAATAATCACTCAGCGGCTTTTGTTTATGTGGATGCAGAGTGAACTTTAATTCGGCTTCGATGTTGCTGCACCACTGGGAAAAATGCACCGGAGTGTGAATCTCGGGAACATGATTACGTCCGGATTGTTCACAGGCTGAAATCGCGACCCGGCGCCAGTGTTCCAGTTTTTTCTCCAGTCGATCACCTTTTAATTTCACTTCACAGCGCTCGCTCCATAGCGGCGTAATATCGGTGATGCCCAATTCCGTTGCTTTCTGAATGGTGAAATCCATACGGTCACCTTTGGAAATCACCTGACCCAGGTGTAAGGCCAAAGGGGCTGGCTCATCACTTTTCAGGATAGCGGTAATCTGAGCATTCGCGTGTTTCTTGCTGACATCACAAAGCTGAGCGGCGTATTCATGACCGTCACCGTTAAACACCCGGATGGCATCGCCATCAGTCAGGCGTAATACCCGAATCAGATGGCCTACAGCCACATCGTCGAGAGTGATAGTTTGCTGGGGTGCCAGTGGTTGCTCAGAGAAAACGCGAGGGCCAGACATGGGTATTGCTCGGAGTAAAAATGGCGATTATAGCGGGTTTAAGTTGGCATTGGGGTTTAAGTTGGCGTCGGAGTGAAAGTTGAGACGAATCCGAACCTGGCAAATTTTTCTTCCGCCACCCCGAAGGCACATCCCTGTGCCTGCCGGGTGGTCACAGCATCCTGCTGTTGCTACAGAAAAACTTCCCATGTCCGGCTTCTTAAATAACGCCGGTACGCCTGTGGGGTTTACGTGCGTTTGTAGCTACGTGCGTTTGTAGCTAGGTTCATTGTCGCTACTCATCATTCGCCGAATCTTCACTGCGTAACTTCAAATGACGGTTTTGCAGCTGGAACAAATGCTGAATCAGTACTTCCTGTTCTGATTCTTTTAAATCATGGAAGTCGATACGCACCAGATTCTGTTCATCCGGTTGTGAAGCTTTTTCGATTGATACCACACGTCCGGTTAATGACAATTCGGTGTTGGAAGGCTTCAGCTGCATATGCAGTAATAAATGATCTTCCGTTTCCACTTCTTCATAAGTGTGAAAAGCCATGCCGCAAGCACTCAGATTAATCCGGGTGCGCGCTTCGGTGGCGCTCAGGTCGCGTTCGCCAGAGCCCGGTAAATGACTGGCCCCAAGCATATTAATTTTCTGATTAAACAGTTCCAACAGGCGGCCCATGGTTGGATTCTGAGAACGCATCTGGCTGATGTGACTGCCGATTTCCTGTTCCAGCTGGGCAATCTCATCTTTCTTCTGTTGATGACTTTCGCGCCATGCAGTGACGTCCTCACGGCTGAGCGTTTCAAAGTCCAGTACTACTTCGTCATCAAGACGAAAAAAGCGGCGTCTATCTTCCATCACGTTGTTGTTTTCCTATATGGCTCAACCCATGAATACTCACGAGTTTAAAAAATTTCGTTCGGGCTTAATTCAAAGTCCTCAGGTCTGGCATTTAACGCATCTTCAACACGGTTATCGTCGGCCTGAATAATCGGCTTATCATCATCATCGTCTTCACGTTTGCGCAGAATAATAATTTCTACCCGGCGGTTACGTGCCCGGCCTTCTGCGCTGTCATTTTCAACCAGTGGCATCTTGTCAGCATGACCAACAATCTGAAAACGGTCTTCATCCATCTCTGGCGCGATAAATAATTCCTCAGCAAAAGCAGCCGCACGGGCAGTTGAAAGCCCCCAGTTGGTGCGGAAACGGCCACCCTGAATCGGAATATTATCGGTATGACCTTCTACCGAAATTTTACCGGGAACAGTCACCAGCACTTCACGGATTTTGTCGATCACCGGTAAAAAACGATCCTCAATATAATCAGAGCCGGAGCGGAAGGCGCCACGCTGCTGAATGCGGATAATGATTTTTTTGCCTGAGGTTTCGATTTCTACCTGACCTTCGGCAATTTCATCTTCCAGCTTGGCAGCCATTTCCAGCGCTTCCTGCTCGGCTGCCTGACTGTCCACTTCGCTGCTTTTTACCACTACCTCACGGGTGAGCTTGCCTTCGTCACCCTGAGACTCTTCCTGCTGGGTGACTTCATCCTGGCAAAGTACTTCCAGCGAGCTTTTAGTAATATCGCTGGTTTTCTGCCGGATTTCATTGATCGGTGTCGGCTCCGGGATCGACGGGCTAAAGTGCCGGGCAATCACCGACGTCCCTTTAGGCGGATCACTGACGTTAATCAGGGTCTGCACACCAAACGCTTCACGCAGTTCACCGGCCAGTCGCTTGAATTTCAACGCGTCCATTTCTGAAAACGACAGTAACAGAACGAAGAAACACATCAGCAGCGACATCAGGTCGGCAAATGTCATTACCCAGGCCGGTATCCCGGCGGGACAGGGGGGGCACTCTTCTTCTTCGGCGGACATAAATTTCTCAGCTTGTTACATCAATATCAGCGTTTATGGTTACTTAGGGCCGTTACTCAGGTTATCGGCTCGGGGCGACTTATTCTGAAGAAACCCGTTTCCCTTCCTGAATATAGGACTGCAGCATGGTTTCGATGACTCGCGGATTCTGGCCACTCTGAATCGCCAACAGGGCATCAATGATCATCGACTTGAGACGATCTTCTTCATTCATACGCAGGGTTAATTTGTCGGAAACAGGGAGGGCAAACATGGTTGCCATCATAGCGCCGTACAAGGTGGTTAAGAGGGCAACCGCCATCGCCGGGCCGATGGATTTCGGGTCATCCATGTTGGCCAACATAGCAACCAGACCAATCAGGGTACCAATCATGCCCATCGCCGGGCCAACATCACCCAATGCCAGAAAAATGGAAGCTCCGAGATCGTGACGATCGGTAGATAACTTCTTTTCTTTATTTAATAAGGTGCGCACCACATCCGGGTCGTGGCCATCGACCAGTAACTGGATGCCTTTGGCGAGAAAATCATCGCTGACTTCCTTACCTTCTAATGACAGCAAGCCACCTTTACGGGCTAAACCGGCCAGCTCCACCACTTCTTCAATGACGGGTTCTGGCTTGCTGAGCTTAAACATAAAGGCTTTGCCCATGACCTTGGCGGCACCTAATACCTGCCCCAGCTCATATTTCATCATCACGGCAAAGATACTGCCGACGATAACGATCAATAGTGACGGCACGTTCACAAACATGCTGATGTCACCACCGAGAATCATGGAATAAATAACAATGCCAAAAGCGCCGACTAATCCGACTAACGTTGCGAGATCCACTACTGCTCCTTGCGATTCCTGCGAGAAGAAATGAAATAAGTACGTAAAACAAAACTCATTAAAGAGTTTAGACAATGTTTGCGGTTCTTCCTGTCTGATTGCTGATTAAGCTGAATTGCAATCTTTCGACGCTGGGTTTAGTGTGGCCGCATCTCAACAGGCCTGCTGATATGACTGAACAGACAAACGACGAACAAGCTTTTGAATTTGAACACGCACTGGGCCAGCTGGAGCAGCTGGTATTGCAGATGGAAAGTGGTGAGCTGTCACTGCAGGATTCGCTGCAAGCCTTCGAACAAGGTGTACGCCTGACACGTCAGTGTCAGCAGGCCTTGTCAGCCGCGGAGCAGCGGGTGCAGATTCTGATGGAACAGAATGGTCAGTCGCAGGCGTATCCGTTTAACGGTACAGACAACTCCTCTAATGGAGGAGGCAGTTACAATGCATGAGCAGTTGGCCCAGGCGCAGCAGCGGGTTGAAACTCAGCTACTCAGTGCCCTGGATAATTTACAGCTGGCGGATGCCCGCTTAGCCGCCGCGATGAAGCACGGTTTATTAAATGGCGGCAAACGCTTACGTCCGTTTCTGGCTTATGCCACGGCTCAGGCCCTGAATGGCGAGTGGCAACAAGCCGATGCCGCCGCGTGTGCGCTGGAAATGGTGCATAGTTATTCTCTGGTGCATGATGATTTACCGGCGATGGATGATGATGACTTACGTCGTGGTAAGCCCACCTGTCATATCGCCTTTGATGAAGCCACTGCCATTCTGGCGGGGGATGGTCTGTTAACTGCCGCATTTGAAGTGCTGGCTGATAGCCTGCTATCCGATGGTCAACGTCTGCAGCTGATTCGTTTATTGGCTAAAGCCGCTGGTGGTGCCGGTATGGTGGCCGGGCAAGCGATTGACCTGAACCATGTGGGCCAGTCGATGACGCTGGAGCAGCTGGAAAATATGCATCGTCATAAAACCGGGGCGCTGATCCGGGTGGCGGTGGAAATGGGCGCTTATTCGGTGTTGGAGACGGTTGAGACTGAGGTGCTGGCCGCGCTCAAACAATACGCCGAAGCCATTGGTCTGGCATTTCAGGTGCAGGACGACATTCTCGATATTGAAAGTGATACCGCCACCCTGGGAAAAACTCAGGGGGCCGATGTGGCGCTGAACAAACCCACCTATCCGGCGTTGCTGGGGCTGGAGGGCGCGAAACAAAAAGCGCAGCAGCTGGTAACGGAAGCAAAACAGGCTTTACAGGCACTGCCTGGAGATACCTCAGTATTAGCCGCACTGGCAGATTACATCATCGAGCGTGATCACTGATTCCGACAACTTAGCGCTCTGATGCTACTCAACCGCCCTGTGAACCGTTAGAATGTGCGCCCTATTTAAAGGCGCATTAACTAACGGCAGTCAGCGGCTCCCGAAAGCCCGTCTGTTTATAAAATAAGCGCCGTGACCGGATGTGTGAGATTTGATGTTTACCGAAATTCCCGTTTCCCGACCATCAACGCCGTTGCTGGACAGTGTGAACCTGCCTGCCGATGTTCGTGAGTTGGATCAGGAACAGCTGCCGCAGTTGTGTCAGGAATTGCGTGAATATCTGCTTTACAGCGTTGGTCAGTCGGGCGGCCACTTTGGTGCCGGGCTGGGCGTGGTAGAACTCACGGTGGCGCTGCATTACGTCTTTAACACCCCGGACGACAAGCTGGTCTGGGACGTTGGTCATCAGGCTTATCCGCATAAAATTCTGACAGGTCGTCGTGAACAGATGACCGCTATTCGCAGTGCCGAAGGCCCGGCGGCATTCCCGTTACGCAGCGAAAGTGAATACGACACCTTTGGTGTTGGTCATTCCAGCACCTCCATCAGCGCCGCGATGGGCATGAGCCTGGCGATGCGCGCTCAGGGCAAAGAACATCAGGCCGTTGCCATTATTGGTGATGGTGCCATGACCGCCGGCATGGCGTTCGAAGCGTTAAATCACGCGGGCCATGAAAAGTCTGACCTGTTGGTGATTCTGAACGATAACGACATGGCGATCTCTGATAACGTCGGTGCGTTAAACAAATATTTTACCCGCTTATGGTCGAGCCAGACCTACAACTCGCTGCGCGAAGGTGGCAAAAAAGTGCTGGGTAAAATTCCGGCTGGTTGGGAGTTTGCGCGCAAGACCGAAGAACATATGAAGGCCATGGTGGCGCCGGGCATCTTCTTCGAAGAGCTGGGCTTTAATTATTATGGCCCGATTAACGGCCACGACACCGAAGAGTTGGTGCATACCCTCGATAATCTGAAAAAACTGCCGGGGCCAAAATTCCTGCATGTGGTGACCAAAAAAGGCAAAGGCTTTGCGCCAGCCGAAGCGGATCAGATTAAGTACCACGCGCTGAAGAAAGCCGGTTCCGCTCCGGCAACAGCATCTAAGCCAACTTATTCCAATGTGTTTGGTGACTGGCTGTGTGATATGGCCGAGGCCGATGAACGTCTGATGGGTATAACCCCGGCGATGCGCGAAGGCTCAGATCTGATTCGTTTCTCCGAGTTATATCCGCAGCGCTACTTTGATGTGGCCATTGCCGAGCAGCACTCGGTAACGCTGGCAGCCGGTTTGGCTTGTGAAGGGGCAAAACCGGTACTGGCGATTTATTCGACCTTCCTGCAGCGCGGTTATGATCAGCTGATTCATGATGTGGCGTTACAGAATCTCGACGTCCTGTTTGCCATTGACCGGGCTGGACTGGTCGGTGAAGACGGGCCAACCCACCATGGTGCGTACGATCTGAGTTATCTGCGCTGCATTCCGAATATGGTGGTCATGACGCCTTCGGATGAAAACGAATGTCGCCAGATGTTATACACCGGCTATCAATATCAGGGCCCGGCTGCAGTGCGTTATCCACGAGGTTCAGGCATCGGCGTTGAGCCACAACGGGCGATGACCGTTATGCCATTAGGAAAAGGCCGGATTTGTCGTGAAACTCAGGCAGAAGCCGGAAAACGGGTGGCCGTATTGGCGTTTGGTGCGCCGTTACACAATGCATTAGCCGTTGCCGACACGCATGACATCACGGTTGCCGATATGCGTTTTGTGAAGCCATTGGATACCGAGCTGGTTGAGCAGCTGGCGAACACGCACGATTATCTGATCACACTGGAAGAGAACGCCATTGCGGGTGGTGCAGGCAGCGCCGTACTGGAGCACTTATCGGCTCAGGGCATCATGACACCTTGTCGTGTGCTGGGGATTCCGGATCGTTACATTGAACATGCGTCACCGGCGCAGCAACTGGCTGAAGTTGGCTTAGATACAGCTTCGCTGACGGCTCTGATTCAGGAGCTAACGTTCAATAACTAACGTTCGATCGTTGTCGCCAAGCTCAGCCGTAAAAAAGCAGTGACGAAGCGAACGATCAGGCTTCGTCGTCCTGATGGGTGATCAGCGCATCATCATCTTTGGGTAAGAAATGACCTAACTTGCTGGCTTTGGTTTTCAGGTAACCATCGTTATGTGGGTTACGGCCAACCTGTAGCGGTACTCGCTCCACCACATCCACACCAGCATCGGTTAACGCTTTTACTTTACGGGGGTTGTTGGTCATCAGACGAATGGCCTGGATGCCTAAGGTGTCCAGCATCGGCTGACACATGGAGTAGTTACGCATATCGGCACCAAACCCCAGTTGTTCGTTGGCTTCGACTGTATCAGCGCCCTGATCCTGCAGGTTATAGGCTTTGATCTTGTTCAGCAGACCAATACCACGACCTTCCTGACGCAGATACAACACCACGCCACGGCCCGCTTCGGAGACAGAACGCAGTGCTTCTTCCAGCTGATAGCCGCAGTCGCAGCGCATCGAGAACAGCGCGTCGCCGGTCAGGCATTCTGAATGAGCACGCGCCAACACAGGTTCGCCACTGGCGACATCGCCCATGGTGAGTGCCACATGTTCCTTCCCCGTGCTGGTCTCTTCAAAGCCATGCATGGTAAATACACCAAAGGGTGTAGGAAGTTTAGAGGAGGCGATAAACTGAATGCTCAATGTTGTGACCTCTGACAAGTCGGAAACTACCGCCAGCCAGTGATTGACCGGCATGGCTTGAAACGGGCGCGTATTCTATCAGTACTCTCCGCCAGTGACTATTTCGGAGAGTCCATGGCAATTAAATTAGCGTTAGAATAGATTGTCTCACGTGACCACTGAGGGAAATACCTGCTTTTATGTTTTGGCTGATTCTGTTCCTGACATTACTGTTGTTGCTTAGTTTACCGGGCCTGTGGGTGCAATATGTGCTCCGCAAACATCACGCTCATCGGCCGGATTTCCCTGGTACCGGGGAAGAAATGGCGCGTCATCTGCTCACCAAACTGGAAATTGAAGACGTTGGCGTTGAAGCTACTCCAGATGGCGATCACTATGATCCGCAACATAAAATGGTGCGCCTGACGCAGGATAAGCTGGAAGGTAAAACCCTGACTTCTGTGGTGGTGGCGGCCCATGAAGTGGGCCATGCGCTACAGCATCATCGCAAAGAAACCCTGTTTCAAAGCCGTACATTGCTCGCTTATCTGGCCTACTGGGCACAAAAAACAGCGCCGTTAGCGCTGATGGTAGCACCTATGTTACTGAGCGTTGCGCCAGCCGCGTCTCGTTGGGCATTGTTTGCTGCCGTCGCGGCTATGTTGTTGGGAACACTGATGCACTTATTAACACTGCCGGTGGAATGGGATGCCAGCTTTAATAAGGCGTTGCCGTTGTTGGAGGAGGGAGGCTATTTTGCAGAGCAGGACAGGGTGGCTGCGCGTCAGATTCTGAAAGCGGCGGCGCTGACTTATGTGGCCGGGTCGCTAGCCAGTTTGTTAAATGTCTGGCGATGGTTGCGCTATTTAAGGCGTTAGGGCCTGCGGAGTCTATTCACTCGCCAGACTCCAGAGCAATCGGCAGCGATTCATATAAACCGGCATCATGGCCGGTTCCACCTGTGGAAAAACCCCGGCACTGTCCTGACATAATTCACCAATTAACACGTCAGATTGTTGATTCAGACGAGCAACCTGTTGTTGTAATACCAACCCCTGTTGCTGTAACGCCAGCCCCTTACGTTGCTCGGCAGACAAGTGCTGGCCGAGCTGCGCCATTTCCTGAGACAGTTTGAGGTTAACGTTCTGCTGCTGAGCAATCTGCTGCTGTTGCGCAGCCATCTGTTGTTGCTGTGCGGTAATTTGTTGCTGTTGTTGTCGGATCAGCCCTTGTTGCTGACCCAAGGCGGCCAGCCACTGCTGGTGGGCCTGCTCCTGATGGGCCAGAGTCTGCTCCAGTGTTTGTTGTAATTGCTGTTGATAACGGGACTGTTCACTGAGCTGATGTTGTAGCGTGCCGAGTTGTGTTTTCTGATTGATAAACAAACTGGTTAACACACTCAAGGCACACAGAAGTAATACCAGCGTTGATGAAACCAGAACGTTTAACGCACGGTGGCTGGCTGGTTTTTGCAGTCCGCTGGGCTGTGATTCTGTTGGCCCTGTAGCTGCCGGTGATGATGTTGCTGGTGCTGTTGTTTGTGGTGCCGCTGGTGTTAGTTCTCCCAGCAGGATAGCTCTGGCGCGACGATATTCGCTTAAGCGCTGTTCCAGCTGCTGTTGCTCAGCGTGAGTATCAACGCGTGCCAGATCCAGAGCGCAGCGGCGATACTGATGATTGTAAGCGGCCTGAATATCATCCGGGTTGTGGCTGAGCGTGCCCAGCAGCTGGCGTGCCTGCACTTCGTCAGGTGCTTCGCTGGAGGATGTTTCAACGGCGGGTGTTTGAGGAGAGTGTGCCTCGAAAGAGTGGCGTTGCACGGCGGAATTCATCCTGACCTCCGGTATTAATGCATGTTTGGGCGTGATACTAGCGCCATGAAAGGGCCCGCTTCAATCAGCCGATCAGCCGAGTTCTGCCACCTTGCAGCCAGACTATTGCGCCGCGCTGTCATAAAAATGAAACCTAATTGTCACGGCCGTTCTCTGTTGTCATATTTCTGTAACATTGCTGTCAAATAATGCCCGCCATCAAATGATCACTACCGAATACCGCACAGCGGTGAAATAAGGAAGTCACTATGAAAAAAGTACTGTTGACTGGCGCAGCTGTTATGGCCGCAGCATTAAGCACTACCGCCCAGGCTGAGCGCGATTACATCAGCATTGTTGGTTCTTCAACTGTTTACCCGTTCTCTACTGTTGTTGCTGAGCGCTTTGGTAAGTCGACTGACTTCCGTACGCCTAAGGTTGAATCAACCGGTTCCGGCGGCGGTCTGAAGCTGTTCTGTTCTGGTGTGGGTGACACAACACCAGACATCACCAATGCATCCCGTGCAATCAAAGGTTCAGAAATCAAGCTGTGTGCTAAAAACGGCGTAACTGAAATCGTTGAAGTAAAAGTGGGTTACGACGGTATCGTACTGGCGAACACCAAAGCGGCAGACCGTATGGAATTGAGCCGTAAAGATATCTTCCTGGCACTGGCGAAAAACGTTCCAAACCCAGACGGCAGCGAAACTCTGGTTGATAACCCATACAAAACCTGGAAAGACGTTAACCCGGCTCTGCCAAACCGTAAAATCGAAGTATTAGGTCCACCACCAACGTCCGGTACCCGTGATGCATTTGTTGAGCTGGCAATGGAAGGTGGTTGTAAGAAAGTACCTTTTATCAAGGCGATCAAAAAGCAGGATAAGAAAAAGTTCAAAGCGATCTGTCACGGCATGCGTGAAGATGGTGCTTATGTTGAAGCGGGCGAGAACGATAACCTGATCGTTCAGAAGCTGGTGGCTAACCCGAATGCACTGGGCATCTTTGGCTTCAGTTTCCTGGAGCAAAACTCTGACAAGGTTCAGGGTAGCAAAGTAGACGGCAAACTGCCGACGTTTGATGCAATCTCTGAAGGTGATTACCCGGTTAGCCGTTCGTTATTCTTCTACGTGAAGAAAGCACACGTAGGTGTAATCCCGGGTATCGAAGAGTACCTGGCTGAGTTCACTTCTGAGCGTGCCATGGGCGAAGACGGTTACCTGGCTGACAAAGGCATGATTCCAATGTTGGATGACGAGCGTGCCGAAGTGGTTGCCAATGTGAAAAATCTGAAACCAATTGCTGCTAAATAAGTAGTAGCCGCATACAATGCGGCCCTTGATTGACGCATAAGCCGGGGTTTTTACACCTCGGCTTTTGCACGTTAAATACACACTCAATTACACGCCATGAGCTAACACCATGAATTACAGTAGCTTAATCATTGCGATCCTGATTTTCTTCGGAGGCGCCTATTTACTGGGCCGCAACCGTGCTAGGGCCATCGCTAATCAGGGAGGTAAGTTACACTCCCTGCCGACACATTACGGTGCCTTAGTATCACTCTGGACCGGTTTACCGGCACTGATGCTGTTAATTATCTGGAGTCTGCTGCAAGGGCCGGTGATTGATGGCTTAT
The DNA here is from genome assembly GCF_965226395.1 of Bacterioplanoides sp. Lineage (GTDB taxonomy): Bacteria > Pseudomonadota > Gammaproteobacteria > Pseudomonadales > Oceanobacteraceae > Bacterioplanoides. The sequence continues at coordinate 2,001,787 of NZ_OZ245358.1, forward strand.
TAGTTGCGCAGCTGCCAGCGAATATTCAGCAAGGTAGCGCAACGGATATCCAGCTGGCTCTGAGCAAGGTGCATAACCTAGCGACTGGTGCGGGTGTGAGTGCCGATGCGTCGCTGGAGCCTGCGGTAGAACATTTGCTGGCGCTGGAAGAACGCACTCGTCTGTTAAATGCCGGTGCGGTTGTGATGCTGGCGCTGCTGGGCTTAGGCCTGAGCTGGCGTCGTATTCAGCCGCAGATGCGTGCCCGTACTGAGGTCGAGCGCATTGTCAGCATTTTACTGTTATCCAGCTCTGGTGTGGCGGTATTAACCACAGTGGGCATTCTGGCATCGGTATTGTACGAAGCCTGGATGTTCTTCCAGAAAGTCAGCCCGATTGAATTCCTGTTTGGTACTACCTGGTCGCCACAGGTGGCCCTGCGTGCTGATCAATCCGGATCATCCGGTAGCTTTGGTGCTGTGCCGCTGTTCGCCGGTACCTTATTAATTTCCTTTATTGCCATGGTGATCGCGGTTCCGGTGGGACTGATGTCGGCGATTTATTTATCCGAATACGCCAGTGAAACCGTGCGTAAATACGCTAAACCAGCACTGGAAGTACTGGCGGGTATTCCAACCGTTGTTTATGGCTTCTTTGCTGCCTTAACCGTTGCTCCGGTGATCCGGAACCTGGGCGAGAGCATGGGACTGGCGGTTTCTTCCGAGAGTGCTCTGGCGGCTGGTTTAGTGATGGGTGTGATGATTATCCCGTTTGTTTCATCGCTGTCTGATGACGTGATTAATGCGGTACCTCAAGCGCTACGTGATGGCAGTTATGGCTTGGGTGCCACGCGCAGTGAGACAGTACGTCAGGTGGTTATTCCAGCAGCTCTGCCGGGTATTGTTGGTGCGATTATGCTGGCGGTTTCCCGTGCCATTGGTGAAACCATGATTGTTGCCATGGCGGCAGGCTTAGCGGCCAACCTGACGGCAAACCCGCTCGATAGTGTGACTACCGTAACCGTTCAGATTGTGACCCTGCTGGTGGGTGACCAGGAGTTTGATTCACCGAAAACGCTGGCGGCATTTGCCCTGGGTCTGGTGTTGTTCCTGGTGACGCTGACGCTGAACTATTTTGCCCTGAAAGTTGTACAGAAATACCGAGAGCAATATGACTAATTCATCCAACTTAACGACGCGCGAAAAAGTTGAAAAAAGCATGGCCAAGCGCCGTGCGGCGGAAACGCGCTTCCGCGTATACGGTATGGCCTCTATTTTATTTGGCCTGCTTTGTCTGGTGGTGTTGTTTGGCGATATTCTGTCGAAGGGTACTTCTGCCTTTCGTCAGACCGTGATTGAGCAAAGTGTATTTCTGGATGCTGATTATCTGGGGCTGAACCCTCAGTCCAGCTTTAAAGAAATCCGTGCTGCCAACTTTGAAGGTCTGATTAAACGTCACCTGAAAAAAGCCTATGAACCGAAAGGCCGTAAAAACCGCCGGGCGTTATACGGTATGGTCAGTGCCGGTGCTTCCTGGCAACTGATGGAAGCGGTGCAGCAGAATCCTGAGCTGCTGGGAACCGAGCTGGCGATTACTCTGCTGGCAGACGATGCGGTTGACCAGTGGTTTAAGCACGATCGTGAGCGTGGCTATGATGAGCAGTTTAACGAGTTTCAGCTGACCGTTCTGAATCAGTGGATTGACGAAGGCAAGCTGCACACCCGCTTTAACAAGTTATTCTTCACCAACGGTGATTCGCGTGAACCTGAGCTGGCCGGTATTCACGGTGCCATTAAAGGCACCTTGCTGACCCTGCTGGTGACCTTCTTGTTGTCTTTCCCGATTGGTGTGGCAGCGGCGATTTATCTGGAAGAGTTTGCTCCACGTAACCGCTTTACTGAGCTGGTAGAAATTAACATTAATAACCTGGCAGCGGTGCCGTCGATCACCTTTGGCCTGTTAGGTCTGGCGATCTTTATTAATATCTTTGGTGTTGCCCGTTCGACCCCGTTAGTGGGTGGTCTGGTGTTAACCCTGATGACCTTGCCAACCATTATTATTTCCGGTCGTGCAGCGATTAAAGCGGTACCACCGAGCATCCGCGAAGCAGCATTTGGTTTGGGTGCCTCAAAAATGCAGGTGGTGTTCCACCATGTGTTACCACTGGCGCTGCCGGGTATGTTAACCGGTGCCATCATTGGTATGGCTCAGGCATTGGGTGAAACCGCACCATTGCTGATGATTGGTATGATCGCCTTTGTGGTGGATGTTCCGGGCTTTGTGAATGACCCATCTACCGTGTTACCGGTGCAGATCTTCTTATGGTCTGACAGCCCGGAGCGTGCATTTACTGAGCGTACTTCCGGCGCCATTATTGTGTTGCTGGGCTTTCTGATTTTAATGAACACCGCCGCGGTTTGGTTACGCCGCCGTCTGGAGCGTCGCTGGTAAGCGCGTCTGTATTGAATATCCAGTAGCTATTCAGACGGTATATGGACTGGATGGCTACGTAAGAATTTAACGAATATTTGGATTGATTATTATGAGCATCATCGAAAATCACCAGACCCATGGCGAGCCGTTTTCTGACAATGCCAAGCTGCGCGCCCGTGATGTGCAGGTGTTTTATGGCGAGAAGCAGGCTATCTACGACGTTAGCCTGGATATTGGTTCCAACGAAGTGATTGCCCTGATCGGCCCGTCCGGTTGTGGTAAATCGACCTTTTTACGTTGTTTAAACCGTATGAACGACACCATTGATATCTGTAATATCAAAGGTGAAATCCTGCTCGACGGCGAAAACATCTACGACTCCAAAGTCGATGTGGTGCCATTACGTGCCCGTGTGGGTATGGTTTTCCAGAAGCCGAATCCTTTCCCTAAGTCGATCTATGACAACATCGCTTATGGCCCGCGTATTCATGGTCTGGCGTCGTCACGGGTGGATCTGGATGAGATTGTTGAAAAAAGTCTGCAGCGTGCGGGTTTATGGAATGAAGTAAAAGACCGCCTGCATGCACCGGGTACCGGCTTGTCCGGTGGTCAGCAACAGCGTTTGTGTATTGCCCGCACCATTGCGGTTGATCCGGAAGTGATTCTGATGGATGAACCTTGTTCCGCGCTGGATCCGATTGCAACTGCTAAAATTGAAGAGTTAATTGATGAATTGCGTGAAAATTACACCATCGCAATTGTAACCCACTCAATGCAGCAGGCTGCGCGTGTCTCCCAGCGTACCGCCTACTTCCACATGGGCCAGCTGATTGAAGTGAATCCGACTGATCAGGTGTTTACAACACCCGAGCACTCGTTAACAGAAGCTTATATCACTGGCCGCTTCGGATAAGGCCCGTGCCCGAAACAGAAGGAAAGTCTTATGGAAATGAATTTTAACCAGCATATTTCCGGTCAGTTTAATGCCGACCTGGAAGCCATTCGTAACCATATGATGGGAATGGGTGGTCTGGTCGAGCGTCAGGTGGCGAATGCCATTGATGCCATCTGCTCAGGTGACACCAGTCAGGCCGACGATATTATCCGCCGCGAAGAAGAAGTGGATAATATGGAAATTAACATCGATCAGGAATGTACTCAGATTCTGGTACGACGTCAGCCTGCCGCCTCCGATCTGCGCATGGTACTGGCGGTGTCACGAGTGGTACGTGACCTGGAACGTATCGGTGATGAAGCCTGTAAAATTGCTATTCATGCCTTAGAAGTGGCCGATAAAGGCCGCTCTGAAATCTGCCAGCAGGCGATGCGTTATATGGGCGCGGAAGTGGTAAAAATGATCGCCGGTGCACTGGATGCCTTCGCCCGTCACGATGTGGATGGTGCGATTGAAGTGGTGCGCAACGATAAGTTGGTCGACAATCAATACGCCGCGGCATTACGCGAGCTGATGACCTATATGATGGAAGATCCGCGATCGATTTCTCAGGCAATCAATATCCTGTGGATTCTGCGCGCCATTGAACGTATTGGTGATCATGCCCGTAACATCTCTGAGCAGGTGATTTATCTGGTCAGTGGTGCAGACGTGCGTCATAGCTCTCTGACAGAAATCGAAGAGCAGGCTGAGCAGGTCACTAAAGACTAAGCAACAGCTCTGTTTTTCTGAAGGTTGTAAAAAGCCCGAAAAAGAAAGCGGCTGACCTGTTATTCAGGCAGCCGTTTTTTTATGCCCTGTTTTTGTGCTCAGAGAAAACATTGGCAAGAATGTCTGCTACTCTGGAAGAATATGTATTAACAGTAACTGCGTAACAGTGCCAGCGAAAAGCCTGGCATTGTTCGTAATCTGTCATGCAGGTGAAATCTTAATGTCATCTTTCTGAAATATATTGGGGTGATGTAACAAAGATGTAACATTGCTGAAATAAATTTGTCACCAGTTCGGCAAGCGGTGCTCACGCTGATTCAGCAGCAGCTCATGATTGCCAGATGCTTTGATAACTTTGGATTTGAAACAATGAAAAAAACGGCTTTATTCCTGGCTCTGACTGTTCCTGCTTTAGCGCACGCTGAGAAAATTGAAATCAACGTGCCGGAGATTGATTTTTACGGCAAGCTGAACCTGTCGGTTCAGAATGCAACAGAAGAAGGCAACAGCTTCAGCGAAGTAAAATCAAATGCTTCTCGTCTGGGCTTAAAAGGTAAAAGTGAACTGTCACACGGCCTGAAAGCAATTTATCAGCTGGAATATGAAACAAACCCGGATGATGGTGATAAAGACGGCAAAACCTTCACTCAGCGTAACAGCTACGCTGGTTTAGACAGTGACTATGGTCAGATCATTGTGGGTAAATTCGATACCCCACTGAAACGTCTGCAAAATAAAATCGACCTGTTTAATGACCTTGAAGGTGATATCAAAAACGTGATCACTAAAAGTGATAACCGTGAAGATAACAGCGTTCAGTACACCTCTCCTAAGTTTGCTGGCCTGCAGTTAAAAGTGGATCAGATTGTTTCTGAAGATGAAACCAGCGAGCGCAAAGACGCAGTTTCTACCAGCCTGACCTACACTCACGGCGATTACTACCTGGGTGTGGCTTACGACGACAAAGTGGAAGCTAACACCACTGACGTTCTGCGTGCCGTGACTCAGGTTAAAGTAGCGGGTGCACAACTGGGCGCTCTGTGGGAAAAGCAGGATAAAGACGGTGACAAAGCTGAAGGCTGGGTACTGTCAGCGGCTTATAAAGTGGGTGCGGTTAAGTTAAAAGCACAGCACGGTGAATCCGAAATCAACAACGCTGAAGGCGCGCGTACTACTTCTGTAGGCGCTGACTACAAGCTGGGTAAAGGTGCAAAAGCGTTTGTTTATTACACTGCCAACAACTACAAACAAGCTGACAACGAAGATTACGCCGGTGTTGGTCTTGAGTATAAGTTCTAAGGTTATTTAAAACCCGGAACGCAAAACCGCTTAGCTTCCTGGCTCAGCGGTTTTTTTATGCCAGTTATTTATTGTTGTTGTACAGCAATAGTCTGGTGATCTGTCCTGTATATATCAACAAAAGATGATGGTCTACACTGCTTGCAAATGATGAAAACCAGCAGGAGAAAGAAGATGAAACCATTAGTTGTTATTACCGGCGCCAGCTCTGGCATTGGCGAAGCGATTGCTCAGCGTCTGAGTGCTGCTGGCCATCCGCTGTTATTACTGGCACGTCGTGTGGAGCGCTTAACCGCGCTGGAACTGCCGAACACCTTGTGTGAAAAAGTTGATGTCACCGATAAAGCATCGTTTGAGGCGGCGATTGCTAAAGCGGAAGCACAATTCGGCCCGGCAGACCTGTTAGTAAATAATGCCGGTGTAATGCTGCTGAGCCAGTTAGACGTTCAGGATCCACAAGAGTGGAAAAACATGTTTGACGTGAACGTGATTGGCCTGATGAATGGTATGCAAGCGGTACTGGCACCGATGAAAGCACGCAAAAGCGGTACCATTGTTAACATCAGCTCTGTAGCAGGTCGTAAGACCTTCCCGGATCACGCGGCTTATTGCGGTACTAAATTCGCTGTTCATGCCATCTCTGAAAATGTGCGTGAAGAAGTGGCTGCTGATGACGTTCGTGTGGTTACCATTGCTCCGGGTGCAGTAGAAACTGAGCTGCTGTCACATACCAGTTCGGATGAAATCATCGACGGCTACCAGTCGTGGAAAGACAGCATGGGCGGTGTATTAGCGTCTGATGATGTAGCTCGTGCGGTTGAGTTTGCTTACCAGCAGCCACAAAGCGTGTGCATTCGTGAGATTGTTCTGGCACCAACTCGCCAACAGCCTTAATCGTAATACGAAGGGTAAATACTTTTACAGCTGAGCGAATTGTTGTTGGATAAATTCGATAAAGGCTGTCAGCCGCACCGGCTGGTATTTATCCTTGTGATAAATGGCGTAGAAGGGGACCAGCGGAATTTCCCAGTCGCTGAATACCGGGATTAACAACCCTTGTTGTATTTCCCGGTGGCAGTACATGCTGGGCACCCGGATTACGCCATTGCTATCACAAGCGGCGCGAATCAGCGCCCGGCCGTTTTTGCATTGCAAGCGGCCATCCACATGCACGTCGCTGGTTTGTTGTTTCTGGTGTTTATGCTGAAATTTCCAGTGTTTGACCGACCCGGTTAAGCAGGGAATGGTATTCAGTTGCCGTGGATGATCCAGCTTAGGGTACTGGCTCAGAAACTCCGGGCTGGCCAGCGTATCCATCTTTAAATCGGTGAGTTTTTTACCGATAAACCCGGCATCCTGCAGCTCGCCCATACGAAAAGCGATATCAAACTCGTCCTGAATTAAATCGATCCGGTGACTGGAAAAATCCAGCTCAATATCAACTTTATCGTGTTGTTGCATAAAGGCACTGGCCATCGCTGCGACCAGATCTTCACCAATCGGCCCACCCACACTGTTAATACGAATGAGGCCCTGAATTTCACCGGTATTATCCACCGCCGCCAGAGCCGCTTGCTCCAGTTGTTGCAGCGCCGTTTGTGCCTGATGATAAAACTGCTTGCCGGCATCGGTTAATTTCAGTGAGCGGGTGGTGCGAATCATCAGGCTGACGCTGAGCTGTTTCTCTAATGCGCTGAGCTGGCGCGATACGTGAGAGCGTGACACATCCAACACCTCTGCAGCGCGAGTAAAGCTGCCTTGTTCGGCAATCAACACAAAAGTGCGAACATCGGCGAGGTTCAGATGATTCAGCATAACCGTTTATGGCGCTGCTATAGCAGCAGCTCTCTTAATAGTTGTTGCTCGGCGGCGGTGAAAAAATCATCCGAGTAATAACGGATAAAGCGCTCAATGGAAAAATTAAACTTTTGTTTAAATTTATGGCCGCGATACCACTGATAATAGGTAACACCAGTATCAATCCAGGCCAGATTATCGTTCGCATCCACCAGTACATTGTCTAAATGGAAATCGGAAAAAACGACGCGCTGATCCCGCAGTGTTTTTAATCCGGCAATAATCTGCTGCAGAATTACGGCACGTTTTTCAGCGACTTGCTTATCGTTAGCTGATTGATCGCTAAGCTGTTGATCGTCAAGTTGTTGAACGCTAAAAAGAGGCTTGGCTTCGGCAAAACCGCTTTGATGCAGATTTTCCATCAGGTAATAACCCAGAAACGGTTTTCCTAACAGTGTGCTGAACCCTGCACCAGATTCAATAATGCTCGGTACCCGAAAGCCCAGTCGTTGCAGCAGCAGATTGCCGTCAATTTCTTTATGCAGGCGGCTGTGACGCCATAACATCTTGATCCGGTCATGCCATTTACGTGGCTTGATCAGCTTCACAATCACCTTAGGGTTTTGGGCCACACCAACCAGAGAGGGTTTGTGATCAATCAATATGGTTTCAAGTGTCCGGTCTGCTTCCTGTGCCGCCGCAGAGAACACAAGAAAGGACTGTGGTTGATGGCTTGCTGGTAGCGGGATGTGAGTAAGAGCAATCATGAAACAGAACAGCACACAAATAAAAGAAACCGGATTATAGCGGAATTCACTCGCTGTTTCGCGACTCGCCCAAACAACTCTGTCTTGACCTGATAATAGCATCTATATAAGAATAATTATTATTACTATTTATTCAATGATAAGGAATGACCATGGCAACACGTATCGAACGCGACAGTATGGGTGAGCTGGAAGTGGCTGAAGACGCGCTGTACGCAGCGCAAACCCAGCGTGCGATTAACAACTTTCCGGTAAGTGGCCAGAGCATGCCGCAGCCATTTATCCGGGCGTTATTGTTGGCTAAAAAAGCCGCAGCAAAGGCCAATACCAAACTTGAGTTGCTGAGTGCCGATACTGGTAATGCAATCTGCAACGCGGTGGATAAAGTACTGGCAGAAGACAATTATATGCAGCACTTTCCGGTGGATGTGTTTCAGACCGGTTCCGGTACCAGCTCCAATATGAACGCCAATGAAGTGCTGGCAACACTGGCGAGCCGCACGGCCGCAGAGCCGGTTTCTCCGAACGATCATGTGAACTACGGCCAGAGCAGTAACGACATTATTCCGTCCAGCATTCATATCAGTGCGGCGCTGGAAATTAACGAAAAACTGATTCCCGCGCTGACGTATCTGAGTGACGCCATTAAAGCCAAAGCCACGACCCTGAAAGATCAGGTAAAAACCGGCCGCACGCATCTGATGGATGCCATGCCGGTACGGATGGAGCAGAGCTTGCTGAGCTGGGCCACTCAGATCGATCAGAACATCGCTGCCATCAGCAACACCTTGCCGATGCTGCAAAGCCTGGCTCAGGGCGGTACTGCCGTGGGTACCGGCATTAATGCCCATGATGCCTTCGCCGATACTTTTAACCAGCAGCTGACGGAACTGACAGGTGTAACCTTCACCCGGGCTGCGAACCTGTTTACGCATATTGGCACTCAGGATATTGCGGTATCCGTATCAGGTCAGCTGAAAATGACGGCTGTTTCACTAATGAAAATTGCCAACGACCTGCGTTGGATGAACTCTGGCCCACTGGCCGGTTTAAGTGAGATTGAACTGGAAGCCTTGCAACCGGGCTCTTCTATTATGCCGGGCAAAGTGAATCCGGTAATTCCTGAAGCTACGGCCATGGTTGCCGCTCAGGTGATGGGTAATGACACCACCATTACGGTTGCTGGTCAGTCGGGTAACTTTGAGCTGAATGTGATGTTGCCGCTGATTGCCCGTAACCTGCTGGAGAGCATTGAGCTGATTGCTAATGTGTCACGCTTACTGGCCGACAAAGCCATCACCAGCTTTAAAGTGAATGAAGATAGCCTGAAACAGGCACTGTCACGCAACCCGATTCTGGTCACGGCATTAAACCCGATTATTGGTTACTTAAAAGCGGCGGAAATTGCCAAGCAGGCGTATAAGGAAGGCCGCCCTGTGATTGATGTTGCGCTGGAGAATACCGATCTGTCGCGTGACGAGCTGGAGCGTTTGCTTGATCCGGCGAAGCTGACATTGGGTGGTTTGTAGTTTAGTTAAAAGCAATAAGCAGGAAGCTTTATATGGCTTCTTGCTTATTGGGCTACTCGGTTAACTTATTCAGTTAACTACAGTTTCCTTAATAAACTGAAACAGCTTCTTATAGCCTGCCCCCGGTTTTGGTGATTCGCCGCTCATCTCTTTGCTGGCATTACGCACCAGATTGCGCAGGTGCTGACGATCCACCGCCGGATATTCATCAATAAAGGCATTCATGGCGTTGCCATCTTTAATCAGACACTCACGCCATTTTTCCATCTGACCAATACGACGACCGTAGGCTTCACTGGAGGGGTCGAGTAAATCCACCTGATGCTGTACCAGCTCTTCGTCTTCATCACGCATCAGCTTGCCAATGTATTGCAGATGGCGACGTTTGGCTTCGTGATTTTTCAGCCGTTTGCTTTCGACCAATGCGTCCAGCAGTACATCTTTGATCGACAGTGTTTGCCACTGGCCGGCATTCAGCTCGGTCAGGCGTTTACCTAACGCCTGCAGGCGATCCATTTCACGCTTCATTTCCGTCTTGCTGACGATTTCGTATTCGATTTCTTCTTCGTCGAAAGAATCTTTTTTTCTACTCATAATAATTTCCGGGCATCAGCCAGCAACACAAGGGACGGATGCAAAGTTTACCGATAAAAGGGATTCGAGATAACAGGGGCTAGAGATAAAAAATGGTGGCCAATCCGAGGAAGGATAAAAAGCCAACCACGTCGGTCACGGTGGTGAGTACCACCGACCCCGCCAGTGCCGGATCAATGCCCCGGGCTTTTAAAATCAGTGGTAAGGCGGCGCCACTGATGGCGGCCACCAATAAATTAATAATAATCGCCGCAGCAATAATGCCGGCGATAATCGGATCGTTAAACCAGAGCAGTGTAATCAGAGCAATCACTGCGGCCCAAAGCACGCCATTAATGCCGGCCACAATCAGCTCCCGGTTAAACAACCAGCGGAAGTTAGCACCGCTCAAATGCCCCAGTGCCTGACCACGAATCACCAGCGTTAATACCTGGCTGCCGGCAATGCCACCCATGCTGGCAACAATCGGCATCAGCACCGCCAGTGCTACTACCTGTTCAATAGTTTTGTCGAATAAACCAATCACGGCCGAGGCAATAAAGGCGGTAATTAAGTTAATACCTAACCACAACGCCCGGCGCTTACTGGTTTTTAATGCCGGGGCAAAGGTATCTTCTTCTTCGTCTAAACCGGCCATGCTCATTAATGAATGGTCGGCGGTTTCACGAATCACATCAACCACGTCATCAATGGTGATCCGGCCCAGCAATACACCATGCGCGTCAACAACCGGCGCAGACACCAGATCATGACGTTCAAACACTTTGGCGACTTCGGTTTCATGCTGATCGGCCTGAATAATGCGACTGTCGGTGTTCATCACCTCACGCACGGTTTGTTGTGGATCACTGACCAGCAGTTTGTTGATGGGTAATACACCAATAAATTCGTTCTGACGGTTAACCACTAACAGGTTATCGGTCATTTCCGGCAGGGTTTTGTGGCGACGCAGGTAGCGCAGGGTAGCTTCCAGGGTAATATCCGGGCGAATGGTGACGGTGTCTGTGTTCATCAGACCACCGGCGCTGTCCTCCGGGTATTCCAGAATGGCTTCCAGCTCATCCCGGTCTTCCTGATCCATGACACTCAGAACTTCCTGAGTCACGCGCTCCGGCAGTTGCTGCAGAATGTCAGCCACGTCATCGGCATCGAGGTCAGCGGTCACGTCCGCGACTTCGGCAGCGCTCATATCACTCAGGAAGTGGCTTTGCAGCTCATCACTTAAATGCTGGAGTACTTCACCTTCGGAGTCTTTGTCGAGCAGCTCCCACAAAATCTTCCGCGCTTTGGGGGTCGAACCTTCAATCAGGTGGGCAATATCCACCGCGGCCATGGCATTCAGCATGCGCCGCACTTTGGCTAACGAACCACTTTCCAGCGCTGCGGTGAGGCTGTGAAGTTTTGCTTTGGCCTTTTCCGTTTGCTGCGCCATGACTGAACTCTGAGCGGGTGAATAGGGAGATCGAACGATATAGTGAATTCTAGCCTGAATGGCGGAATGAGACCATGAAAGTGCTTGTAAAAAACTATGTAGGGGACTGATTTATGGGAGAAATTAACTAATGCATTGCTTTTTAGCCGCCGCGCCGAAGGGCCATCCATGGCCCTGCCGCGCGGTCGCGACATCCTGTCGCTGCTATAAAAATCAATCCATCAGTTAATTTTTTAAACGAGGAGGGGCGAACGAGAGGAGGGTTTATTCATCCTCATCAAAGCGGCGGTTAATTAAATCAACTAAGGCTTCAATGGCTGCCTCAGCATCGCTACCGTCCGCGTGTAATTCAATTTCGGTGCCTTTACTGGCGGCCAGCATCATCACCGCCATAATACTTTTGCCATCAACCAAGCGATCTTTGTAGCCCACTTTAATCTGGCTGGAAAAGGCCGACGCGGTTGATACCAGTTTGGCTGCTGCACGAGCATGCAGCCCCAGCTTATTGATGATGGTGATTTCCTGGCAAATCATTGCGTGGTCTCTTGCGTTACACCGGTTAACTAAAGGGGTTATTCGACAATCGCTTGTTCGCGATGGCGAACCTGAACATTAGCGAACTGATCGCGGAATTGTCCAGCTAATTGCTCGGCCATAAACACCGAACGATGTTGTCCGCCGGTACAGCCAATGGCAATGGTCATATAACTGCGGTTGGCCTGAATAAACGAAGGCAGCCAGTTATCAACAAAACGGGCAATGTCTTGCTGCATCTGACCCACTTCCTCCTGGCTACTGAGGAAGTCCTGAATTTCTTTATCGCGGCCGGTGAACTGACGCAATGCCGGATCCCAATAAGGGTTGGGCAGATTGCGCACATCGAACACGTAGTCGGCGTCTTTTGGGATGCCGTATTTAAAGCCAAAGGATTTAAACAGGATGGCGATGTCGTTGCCTTCTTTTTCCGCAACGCGTTTTTTAATCAGGAAGCGTAACTCGTGAACTGACATGCTGGTGGTATCCAGAGTCAGGTCGGCAATATTGGCAATCGGCTCCAGCAGCTCGCGTTCTTGTTCGATGGCTTCAGACAAGGAGGTGGCGTCATTGGTCAGCGGGTGTTTACGGCGGGTAGCGCTGAAGCGTTGCAACAACACATCATCACCGGCATCCAGATAAACCACTTCCAGCTTGTATTCGTTATGTGGCAAATGGTGCAGGATATTCTGAATCTGCTCGAAGGTGTGTGCCAGATTACGGGCATCAACACTTACGGCTACTTTTTTCAGCCGCTCTTCGTTATGAGTTTCCAGCACCAGATCATCGAGCAAGCCGATGGGTAGGTTATCGATACAATAAAAACCACAATCTTCTAACACATGCAGGGCGCTGGATTTCCCTGAGCCGGAGCGGCCACTGATTACCACAAGACGCATAAAAACGTTCCTTGAAACGAGATGTGAAGTCAGATCGGTACCTAACCAAATAGTTCAGTACCGCATAGTTCAGTTATAGCAGGGTTTTGTGACAATACGCAGATTATCAGTATCGATTAACAGGCGCTCAGTGCCCGTTTATAAAACTGTCCGGCATCCGGTGCTTTGCGTAAGGCATCACGGAACTCTGCTTCGCTGAAGTTACGTGCCAGCATGGATAAGATCTGCAGATGTTCGTCGGTGGCTTCCTCAGGTACCAATAAGGCAAACACCAGGTCAACGGGTTGGCGGTCGATAGCATCGTAATCAATCGGTTTTTCCAGCCGCAATAAGACACCAAATGCCTGATCGCATTCTTTCAGGCGACAATGGGGAATGGCAATGCCTTCACCGATACCGGTACTGCCCAGACGTTCACGCCCTAATAAACGCTCAAAAATGTCGTCGGCGGTGCTGCCGGTCAGTTGTGATGAAATTGTCTGGCCCAGGTATTCCAGCAGCTTTTTCTTGCTGGAGACCGGAACGTCAATTTCGCTGCGCTGGGCGCTGAGAATATCGGTGATGGCGGAGCTCATGATAAAACCTGAATCAATGACCGTGCTTGCGGGCGACCAGTTTTTCCTTATGTTTTAAAACCTGACGATCCAGTTTGTCGATCATGGCATCAATGGCAGCGTACATATCGTCGCTGTCTGCGCTGGCGTTCAGATCCGCACCGCTGACATGAATCGTGGCTTCTGCGTGATGACGTTCGTCCTTTTCCACGGTCAGGGTGACCTGCGCCGTAGTGATGTTGTCAAAATGGCGGGTGATCTTGCTCATTTTTTCTTCAACATGGGCCTGCATGGCTTCAGTGATTTCAACGTGATGGCCACTTACATTAATCTGCATGGTCAGACTCCTTCTTATTTTGTCTGAAGAGTGATGGCGCTGAGCTTAAATCAGCTGTTTACGTTCATTCGAGGGTGGTATCTGCATCGCTTCGCGGTATTTCGCCACGGTACGACGAGCGACCTTGATGCCTTTTTCGCCGAGCATCGCGGCGATTTTATTATCGCTTAATGGTTTGCGCTGGTTTTCTTCGGCAATCAGTTTTTTGATCATGGCACGGATGGCAGTGGACGAACATTCGCCGCCGCTGTCGGTGCTGACGTGGCTGGAGAAGAAGTATTTCAGCTCAAAAATACCACGTGGGGTGTGCATGTATTTCTGGGTGGTGACCCGCGAAATGGTGGATTCGTGCATGCCCACCGCTTCGGCAATATCGTGCAGTACCAGAGGTTTCATTTTTTCTTCGCCTTCTTCGAAGAACTCGATCTGGTACTCAACAATCTTGGTGGCAACCTTCAGCAGGGTATCGTTACGACTTTGCAGGCTTTTAATAAACCAGCGGGCTTCCTGCAGGTGATCTTTGATAAAGGTGTTATCTGCGCTGTTGTCCGAGCGTTTTACCAGAGAGGCATACCCTTCGTTAACACGCAGTCTTGGCGCGATATCCGGATTGAGCTCGACTCGCCATTCGTCACGGATATTACGCACAATCACATCCGGCACAACGTATTCCGCCTGATCCGGAGAAATACCGGCACCTGGCTTAGGGTTGAGCTCTTTGACCAGGCGCAATACCGACTTCAGGCTTTCTTCCTTCAGCTTGGTTTTGCGCATCAGGGTTGGGTAATCTTTACTGCCCAGCATATCAATGTAGTCACCAATCACCATCTGAGCTTCTTTCAGCCAAGGGGTATCGGCAGGTAACTGGGCCAGTTGTAACAGCAGGCATTCACGCAAATCACGGCAGAAGACACCGGCCGGATCAAACTGCTGCAGACGACGCAGGACAACTTTGACCTCATCTTCTTCGACTTCCAGCTCCGGATCCATGCTTTCCAGGATATCTTCAACACTGGTGTGCAGATAGCCGTCGCTGTCGACGCCATCAATAAACATCAGGGCGATTTCGCGATCGGTATCCGACATTGGCGTCAGATTAAGCTGCCATAGCAGGTGGTCCTGTAAATCGTCGGTCGAGGCGTGGCGGGAGTCGTAATCGAGGTCGTCGTCGATAGGGCCTGAGCCTGAAGCCACACCAGCCGTTGGCTGGTAGGTATCATCCCAATTGCTGTCGACCGGTAATTCATCCGGCAGTTGCTCATTGGTAAGATGATCGCTGACTTCCTGATTATCCGGAGAATGGGCTTCGTCGACATTATGGTCGCTGCCAGAGCTGTCCTGATCGGTAGCCGTGGCAGTGTATTCTTTATCGCCGGAAGTGTCGTTGTCCTGATCGCTGTTGCTGTTGTCAGCGTTTTCATTGGCGGATGGGTCAAAGTCTTCGGCGCCATGCTCTTCGCTTTCGAGCATTGGGTTTGAGTCCAGCGCTTCCTGAATTTCCTGCTGCAGATCCAGTGTGGAGAGTTGCAACAGGCGAATGGCTTGTTGCAGCTGTGGGGTCATGGTCAGCTGTTGACCCATCTTTAACTGGAGTGATGCTTTCATAAACTATCGATTATTACCTGAGGGCAAAGCTTCCTTCTGACCCGGATAACCAAAAAACGAGCCAACCAATACTTGGCATTATAGGCAATGAGACGAGACTTGGAATCCCTGTTTGCCCTGAGATGTCATAATATTTGCTTTGCTTTTTGAAGCTATTTGGCTTATGCCACTGTTGATCAAATCAGAGGCGGAAGTCGTCACCTAAGTACACTTTACGTACCTGCTCGTTGGCGAGTACATCGTCGGCATTCCCTTCGGCGATGATATGGCCACCGCCTACGATGTAGGCCTTTTCACAAATCGCCAGCGTTTCACGGACGTTATGGTCGGTGATTAATACACCAATGCCGCGATCTTTCAGCTGGCGAATAATATCCATAATGTCGGATACCGAAATTGGATCCACCCCGGCAAAGGGTTCATCCAGCAGAATAAAGGACGGTTCCGCGGCCAGTGCCCGGGCGATTTCGACCCGACGGCGTTCACCACCTGACAGGGCCATGCCCAAGCTGCTGCGGATGTGCTGAATATGAAATTCATCCAGCAGGCCTTCGAGACGTTCCAATCGCTGTTGGCGATTCAGGTCTTTGCGGGTTTCCAGAATGGCCATGATGTTATCGGCGACCGATAACTTGCGGAAAATAGAGGCTTCCTGCGGCAGATAACCGATGCCCTGTTGTGCACGGCCGTGCATTGGCAGATGACTGATGTCTTCGTCATCAATTTTGATGCGCCCTTTGTCGGCCTGCACCAGATTAACAATCATATAAAAACAGGTGGTTTTACCCGCGCCATTAGGGCCCAGCAGGCCAACAATCTGACCGCTCTCGACCGACATCGAAACGTCTTTCACCACTTCACGGCCGTTATAGCTTTTCGCCAGGTGTTCAGCTTTTAAGGTTTTTTTCATGGCTGCTCTGCTGTGTCGGTTGGCGCGTCGGGTGTTGCCAGAAGTTCTTTGACTTCCCGGAGCTCTTTAGTTGACTGAGATGTTTCAGTTGACTGAGATGCTTCAGACTGCGTCTCTGTTTCAAGCTGAGGCTCTGCTTCAGGTTGAGATTGGATTTCGGGCTCTGTAGTCGGTTCAGGTTCTGGCTTTTTCTCAGGCTGAATAACCACTTTAATGCGTTGTGGCTTTTCGGCTTCACCGGTTTGCGGGTCGACCGTTTCCTGAGGTTCGGCTGAGGAGGCCAGCACTCGCTCATTGGTGATATCGTAGGTAATTTTTTCACCGCTGAACTGGTTGCCTTCCTGATGTAATTCGGCATTGCCCTGAATCTGAACTTCTTTGCGGGTTGCGAAGTAATCAATGCGCTGGCCTGACGCGGTGGTTAACTGTTGATCAGCCTGAATCTGTTGCTGATACGTCGCTGGGTTGCCTTCGGCCACGGCCTGTTCAACCACTTCGCCATTACGCAGAATCATCAGCCGGTCTGACTCAATTTTTAACGTGCCCTGGGTCAGCACAACATTGCCTTTATAAATCACCACACCGGCTTTGCGATCCAGCTCGGCACTGTCAGACAGAATCACCATTTCCTGCTGCGCATCTTCGGGTAATGCCTGAGTCACGGCGGATAAAAAGCCAAAGGCCAGCCCGGCTATTGTTAGTAACCATTTATTGGCGAGCATCGTGTTATTCAGGTGCATGGTGTGTCGTTACCTCTGAGTGCAGTTCCATTCGCTGGGTTTTTAAATCCATCCGCATGCCGGTTGCGGTGATTTGTGTTTGTGGGTTCACAATTGTCACTGGCTCTGTCGTTTGTGCGACTTGTTGTTTGGTCAGATAGTCTAACGACGAAGTGTTGATGACAACCTCATCAGTCGCAGACGAATGGCGTTTTAATGGGCGGATTTCGACATCCTGTCGCAGACGTAACAGATCATCCTGATCGTTCATGGTGCCCAGCTGTGCTTGTACCTGCCAGTAACTGCCGTCTTCATCCTGAATGTGAATCACCGGGCCATCAAACACCGTATCCTGGGTTGTTGGAAAGTGAGTCGAACGCTGGGCTGAGAAGCTCTGTTCCAGCGCTCCCTGCTCATTAAAGCGACGATTAAATAAAATCTCGCCGTAATAGTCCGCCTCGGCAGTCTGGTTCTCAGTTAAGGGCGCACTTGCTTCCTGGGTGTAGTTATCCACCGCCAGCAGGGCAAAACCCAGCAGGATTGTCAGTACCAACAGCAGATAACGTTTACGCATTGTGATCGCCCTGAATCCGTGGTGTCAGATGACACCGGCACGCAGCATATCGTGCATGGTCACCACGCCCGCCACGCTGTCGCCCTGCATCACAACCAGAGCGCTAATGGAACCGTCCTGCATTTGTTTCAGTGCTTCGGCGGCTAATAAACCGGGTTCGGTGGTTTTGCAGCTGGCGGTCATCACGTCAGAAATTTTAGCGCTGTGGATGTCCACACCCTGATCAACAGCACGGCGTAAGTCACCATCGGTAAAAATGCCGCTCAGCTGACCTTGTTCCTGAATGGTGGTCATACCCAGGCCTTTGGAAGTAACTACCAATAACGCTTCAGACATGGGAGTGTCTGGCGTGACGGTTGGAATCTGATCGCCGGCGTGCATGATATCTTCAACTTTTAACAGCAGGCGGCGACCTAGGCTGCCACCCGGGTGAGAGAAGGCAAAGTCTTCAGCAGTAAAACCACGCGCTTCTAATAGCGCAATGGCCAGCGCATCACCCATCACCAGTGCGGTGGTGGTGGAGGAAGTGGGTGCCAGATCCAGCGGGCAGGCTTCTTGTTCCACGCCGGTATTCAGGTGTGCATCGGCCGCCCGGGCTAATGAGGAATCCGGGTTGCCGGTCATGCTGATCAGCTTGCTGCCAAGACGTTTAAATAATGGCAACAGGCTGGTGACTTCGCCGCTTTCGCCTGAGTTAGAGAGCGCAATCACCACATCTTCTGACTGAATCATGCCCATGTCGCCATGGCTGGCTTCACCCGGGTGAACAAAAAATGCCGGAGTACCTGTGCTGGCTAAAGTGGCAGCAATTTTATTACCGATATGGCCAGACTTCCCCATGCCAGTAACCACTACGCGCCCTTTGCAGTTCAGCATTAATTGGCAAGCGGTAACAAATGCGGCATCAATACGGGGTTTCAGGTCAACGACAGCTTGCTGTTCAAGCTCAATGGTGCGTTGACCGGATTGGATAAAATCAAATTCGTTATTCATCATTTGTGACTGTAATTAGTGGGCTGTCATAAAAAATAAAGTAATAAGGTAACCGACGTAGCTGGCGCTTAATAAAACACCGGAAGAACGGCCCAGAGTGCCTTTACGATAACTGATTAAAAACAGAATCAATAGCGCAAAGGTTAATGCCATCATCACGCTGTAGTCGCGATACAGTGCCATCGGCTCAACGGCAGTGACCGCCACCAGGCCGGGAATCGGCATCACGGCCAGCAGATTAAACATGTTTGAACCAATCACATTACCAATAGCGATGTCGTGGTGACCTTTTAAGGCGCTGGCAACCGATGCGGCCAGTTCAGGCAGGCTGGTGCCAATAGCAACAATGGTGAGGCCAATCACCAGATCACTGACTCCAAATGCGCGGGCCACTTCCGTTGCGCCCCAGACCAGCATTTTGGAGCTGATCATTAATGCCGCTAAGCCAACCACCAACCAGAAAACAGCCGATTTTAAATCGGTATTTTCAATTGCTTCGGCTTCTTCTTCATCAACGATAGGCTCGCCGGATTCTGCTGAATCCTGAAACATCAGATATAAAGCGAAGACCAGTGCAGCAATCAGGATCGCCGCATCAATCCAGTTTAATTCCAGATCTGCCAGAACCAGGCCACCAATAATGGAAATAAGTACCAGCAGAGGTAATTCTTTTTTCAGCAGTTTTTTCTGCAGGGGAATCGGGCTGACTAACGCGGTGACACCTAATACCAGAGCAATATTGGTGATGTTGGAGCCCAGTGCATTACCAATGGCGAGATTACCGGCGCCGTCGAGTGAGGCCATGGCTGAGACAAACATCTCGGGTGCTGAGGTGCCGATTGAAACAATGGTCAGACCGACCAATAAAGGTGACATACCCAGTTTGCGCGCGGTCGCTGCGGCACCAATAACAAAGCGATCGGCACTCCAGACCAGAATAATCAGACCCATCAAAATAGTGGCATAAGGCAGCAGCATAAAATCAGAATTCCAGTCGGTGGTGGCCTGAAACAGGCGATAAAATAATAACCGCGCCCAAATAATAACGAGGCCAAAATACTAGCGGGGCATTGTACCCGAGGGGATTTGCTGCGCAATCGCAACAATGCGTTTTTAACGCGACGGGTGACGAAAGGCAGTTGTCACGCTATGGTTCAGTTTCTATTCAGGCGGAGGTGGTCACAATCATCCGCTATGCTCTATTAATCTGTTAACCATTAAGGACCTTTCATGTCCGTGAACGAACCCTACGTTTCCATTCGTGGCATGAGTTTCAGCCGGGGAGATCGGCTGATCTACGACAATATGGATGTTGATTTCCCGCGCGGTAAAGTTACCGCCATCATGGGCCCCAGTGGCACGGGTAAAACCACGCTGCTGCGCCTGATTGGTGGGCAGTTGCTGCCCGATGCCGGTAGTGTGGTGGTCGATGGTCATTCAATTCCTGAGTTGCCACGCAAAGCACTGTTCGATTTTCGTCGTAAAAACATGAGTATGTTGTTTCAGACCGGTGCTTTGTTTACCGATCTGAGTGTGTTCGATAATGTCGCTTTTCCGCTGCGGGTGCATACCGATTTACCCGAATCCATGATTCGCGATCTGGTGTTAATGAAACTCGAAGCGGTTGGCTTACGTGGTGCTCATCAATTAAATCCGGCGGAATTGTCGGGTGGTATGGCGCGACGGGTGGCGTTAGCTCGTGCGATTGCAATGGACCCGGAAATTATTATGTACGACGAGCCTTTTACCGGGCTGGATCCGATTTCCATGGGTATGATCGTGAAGCTGATTCGTGGTCTGAATCAGGCACTCGGGCTAACCAGTCTGCTGGTATCTCACGATATCGAAGAGTCCTGCAATATCGCTGATTATTTGTGTGTGGTGTCCGGCGGTAAGGTGATTGGCTTTGGTACGCCGGACGAGTTATTAAATGACGGGAATGATGAAGTGAAGCAGTTTTTACGCGGTGATCCGGATGGTCCGGTACCGTTTCATTATCCGGCGCCGGATTATCAGCAGGAGCTGATGGCGACGGTTGGCAAGGGACACAGATAATGAAGTTGTTGGATCGTTATCTGGCACTGGGGCGTTATGGGGTTGAGTCCATTCGTTCCCTCGGGCGTGCCACATTATTATTATGGAACTCAGTCACCTGGGGTGGCCCGGGCAGCGCCGGTTTTTCAGAACTGATCACCCAGATCCACTCCGTTGGTGTGCGCTCATTATCCATTATTCTGGTGGCCGGATTTTTTGTTGGAATGGTGTTGGGCTTACAGGGCTACACCATTTTATCGGACTTCGGTTCAGAAGCCGCACTGGGCACCATGGTTTCTCTGACGTTATTGCGTGAGTTAGGGCCGGTGATGACGGCCTTGCTGTTTGCCGGGCGAGCCGGTTCGGCGCTGACCGCTGAAATTGGCCTGATGAAAGCCACCGAACAGTTATCAGCGATGGAAATGATGGGGGTGGATCCGCTTAAGCGAGTGATTACTCCTCGTTTATGGGCTGGTTTGATTTCGATGCCAATTCT
Source organism: Bacterioplanoides sp. (assembly GCF_965226395.1). Taxonomy (GTDB): domain Bacteria; phylum Pseudomonadota; class Gammaproteobacteria; order Pseudomonadales; family Oceanobacteraceae; genus Bacterioplanoides. The sequence continues at coordinate 2,022,938 of NZ_OZ245358.1, forward strand.
GGCCTTGCTGTTCAGTATTGTTGGTATCTGGGGCGGCGCATTTGTCGCGGTTGACCTGCTGGGTATCGACGAAGGAGCTTACTGGGGCAATATGCAGGCCTCGGTCGATTTTTATGAAGATGTGATTAAGGGTGTGATCAAGTCAGTGGTATTCGGACTGGTCGTGACCTGGATTGCTGTCTTTCAGGGCTATGACTCAATGCCAACCTCAGAAGGCATTGGTAAAGCCACCACTCAGACGGTGGTGATTTCATCACTGGCCGTACTGGGACTCGATTTTGTATTAACCGCCGTTATGTTGGGAGGCATTTAATCATGCGTATGCGTTTTGTGGAGCTTACGGTGGGAACCTTTATGGTGATGGGGATCATCGCCATGATTCTGATGGCATTTCGTGTCAGTGGTTTATCGGCACAAAGCAATGGTGATACTTATACCATCAAAGCCCGGTTTGAGAATCTAGCGGGTCTAACCGAGCGCGCCAAAGTGTCGATGTCCGGGGTGACCATTGGTCGGGTAACCAATGTTTACCTGGATACTGAGTGGTATTCGGCCGTCGTGGAAATGGAAATTTATAACTCCATGGATACGTTAACGCTGGATACCTCGGCGGCGATTCTGACGGCGGGCCTACTGGGGGAAAAATACATTGGTCTGACGGTTGGCGCGGAAGATGAATTCCTCGAAGACGGCGACTGGATTGAAGATACTCAGTCAGCCATTGTGCTGGAAGAGCTGATTGGTCGCTTCCTGTTTAATAAAGCAGAAGAAGGCTGATCAGTATGGCCGCTGCGGAATTACGAAGCACTGATGATAACCGCGCTCAGCTGTCGGGCGATTTACTTAATACCACCGTGGTGGCGGTGGTTGAAGCGGGTAAACAGCAGATTGCTCAGGCAGGGTCGCTCTGGACACTGGATATGAGTGGTGTTGAACGGGTCTCCAGTGCGGGTGTTGCCTTGCTGCTTGAGTGGCTGCGTGCCGCACAACAGCACAAGGTTGAACTCAAGATCGAAAACCTGCCCGGGCATATGAAGCCCATTCTTGAGATCAGCGATCTTGAGCCATTATTTGAGCCGCTGTTGGCTTAATCTGCAGCAATCATCATCGATTAAATCGTGTGAAACAGAGCAGGTCGGACAGGCCTGCTTTTCTGGTGTAAATCCGCTATCATGGCGCTTTTGTCAAACTGAGTAGTGAAGCACCTATGACTCCGGCGGAAATCCTGCAAGTTCTGCAATCCGAAGCTCCAGAAGTAAACTGGTTTGTGGATGGTGATGGTTACAAATACGAAGTAGAAGGCGTTGGTGAGGTTTTTGATGGCCTCAATGCCGTTAAGCGTCAGCAGTTTGTGTATAAAATCCTTAATCCTTATATTGCCGATGGCCGTGTTCACGCGGTGACCATTCGCGCCCTGACTCCTGCTGAAAAAGCCGGAGCTTAATTCATGGACAGCTTGCAAATTAAAGGCGGCAACCGCCTTGATGGTGACGTCCGTATTTCCGGTGCTAAAAACTCGGCTCTGCCTATTATTGCTGCCACGCTGCTGGCCGATGGTGTGATGCACGTTGGCAACCTGCCGCATTTGCACGACATCACCACCATGCTGGAGTTGTTAGGCTGCATGGGCGTCCAGGTCGCGATCAATGAAGATATGTCGGTCGAAACCGATATCTCTGAAATGAACAGCTGTGTGGCTCCCTACGATTTAGTGCGCACCATGCGTGCTTCCATTCTGGTATTGGGCCCGTTGCTGGCCAAACAGGGTGAAGCCGAAGTGTCTCTGCCGGGGGGCTGTGCCATTGGTTCACGTCCGGTGGATTTGCACATTCGCGGTATGGAAGCCTTAGGTGCCGAAGTCGAAGTGATTGATGGCTACATCAAAGCCAAAGCACCGGGCGGTCGTCTGAAAGGCGCGCATATATTCTTTGATACCGTCACCGTGACTGGTACCGAAAACGTACTGATGGCGGCGGTTCTGGCTGAAGGTAAAACCACCATTGAAAACGCGGCGCGTGAGCCAGAAGTGGTGGATTTGGCCAACTGTCTGGTTGCCATGGGCGCTAAAATCGAAGGGATTGGCAGCGATACGCTGGTGATCGAAGGGGTTGAAGCTCTGCAGGGTTGTCGCTTTGATGTTCTGCCAGACCGGATTGAAACCGGCACGTATCTGGTTGCTGCTGCTGTGACTGGTGGTCGGGTGAAATGCAAAGACACCGATCCGTTGCTGATGGAAGCGGTATTACACAAGCTGGAAGAAGCCGGTGCCAAAATCACCACCGGTGAGGACTGGATTGAGCTGGATATGGAAGGCCGTCGCCCGAAAGCGGTGAATGTTAAAACCGCTCCTCACCCGGCATTCCCAACCGATATGCAGGCCCAGTTTGTGGTGTTAAACGCCATTGCGGAAGGCACGGGCACCGTGATCGAAACCATCTTCGAAAACCGCTTTATGCACGTTAATGAATTAATGCGCATGGGTGCCGATATTCACGTCGAAGGTAATACCGCCATTATCACCGGTAAAGAAGGGCTATCGTCTGCTCCGGTGATGGCAACCGATTTACGTGCTTCGGCCTCGCTGGTGATTGCTGCTCTGGTTGCTGAAGGTGCGACTGATGTGAACCGTATTTATCATATTGATCGCGGTTACGAATGTATTGAAGAAAAATTCCAGCAATTGGGCGCCAATATTCGTCGTGTTCCTGGTGGCTCAAAATAAAGCCTGGGCTCCGGTCAAATCTGGAAATCCATTAAAGATTAAGTCGAAAAAATTAGTTAAGAGTAAACACAATGACTCAACCGTTAACCATTGCCCTTTCAAAAGGCCGTATTTTAGATGACACCCTGCCGCTGTTAGCGGAGGCAGGCATTCATCCGGTTGAGGACATTAAAAAGAGTCGTAAACTGATTTTTGATACCAACCACGATCATATTAAATTGATTGTGCAGCGTGCGGTGGATGTGCCGACCTACGTTGAATATGGCGCTGCCGATTTAGGCATTGCCGGTAAAGACGTGTTAATGGAATACGGCAGTGACAACCTGTGTGAACCACTGGATCTGAATATTGCGACTTGTCGCCTGATGACGGCAGCGGTTAAAGATGCGCAGATGCCGCAAGGTCGTTTAAAAGTCGCGACTAAGTTTGTGAATGTGGCGAAGCGCTATTTTGCGGAGCAGGGCCGTCAGGTCGATATCATCAAACTTTATGGTGGTATGGAACTCGCACCGATTATGAATCTGGCTGACATGATTGTGGATATCGTTGATACCGGTAATACACTGAAAGCCAATGGCCTGGAAGCGCGTGATTTAATTGCGCCAATCAGCTCTCGTCTGGTGGCCGGTCGTGCGGCGATGAAGGTTAAGCACGCCCAGATTCAACCCATCATTGATCAAATGGCGGCCGCCGTTGAGCGCCAACGCAACGCCCAATAATTTCTGTTATTTCGCTCCTGTGGATTTTAATCAATAGCGCGGGAGCTGTTTTCTTAGGTAGGTACTGATGAGCATTGATATTCGTCGTTTAAGTTCGGCTCAAAGCGATTTTGCCGAGCAAATGGATGCGCTGTTAGCCTGGGAAGCTGTATCTGATCATCAGGTTCAGCAAATTGTCACCGACATTCTCGCCGACGTAAAAGCGCGTGGTGATGATGCTGTGGTGGAATACTCCAATCGTTTTGATCACCTGCATGCCACCACTATGGCTGAGTTAGAACTGACTCAGGAGCAGCTGCAACAGGCGTTGGATACACTGCCGGATGAGCGGCGTACGGCGCTGTTAAAAGCGGCTGAGCGTGTGCGTATCTACCACGAAAAACAAAAGCAGGATTCCTGGCAGTACACCGAGGCCGACGGCACCATGCTGGGCCAGAAGGTTACACCGATGGATCGTGTTGGTATTTATGTGCCGGGCGGTAAAGCAGCGTATCCGTCCTCAGTATTAATGAATGCATTACCGGCGCATGTGGCCGGTGTGCAGGAAATCATCATGGTGGTACCAACGCCGGGTGGTGAAGTAAACCAGCTGGTACTGGCTGCGGCTGCGGTTGCTGGCGTTACCCGGGTATTTACCGTGGGTGGCGCACAAGCGGTTGCGGCACTGGCGTATGGCACCCAGACCGTGCCTAAAGTCGATAAGATTGTTGGCCCGGGTAATATTTTTGTGGCGACGGCCAAGCGTCAGGTATTTGGTGCGGTAGGCATTGATATGATTGCTGGCCCATCAGAAATTCTGGTGGTGTGTGATGGCAAGACCGATCCGGACTGGATTGCCATGGACTTGTTCTCTCAAGCGGAACACGATGAAGATGCACAATCCATTCTGATTTCTCCGGATGCTGATTTTCTGGATCAGGTGAAAGCCAGCATTGATAAATTACTGCCGGATATGCAGCGTGAAGAAATTATTCGTGCTTCGCTGTCTGGCCGTGCGGCGCTGGTGCACGTTGCGGATATGGATGAAGCGTTAGAAGTGACCAACCGTATTGCGCCAGAGCACTTAGAATTATCGGTGGAAGATCCACAAGCTTTATTACCGCAGATTCGCCATGCGGGTGCGATCTTTATGGGTCGTCACACGTCTGAATCTCTGGGTGATTATTGTGCCGGGCCAAACCACGTTTTACCGACCTCTGGTACGGCGCGTTTTTCTTCGCCGTTAGGTGTGTACGATTTCCAGAAGCGTTCCTCATTAATTATGTGTTCGCCGGATGGTGCGTCAGAGCTGGGTAAAGTGGCTTCTGTGTTGGCGCGTGGTGAGCACTTAGAAGCGCACGCACGTTCGGCTGAGTACCGAATTAAAAAGTAGCATCGAATTAAAGATAATTAGCCCCTTTAGTTCAGAATGAAAAGGCGGCATCTTTTTAGCCGCCGCGCCGAAGGGCCATCCATGGCCCTGCCGCGCTACCGAGACATCCTGTCTCTGCTTTAAAAAGATCCTGCCTTTTAATTCTTATCGGCTTAAGCGTAAGTATTCAGTGTTGGTGCGATCAACCTTCTATGGCATGGATGCCATAGTAGAGCCTACATGGATGTATTTATGGCGTGTTGAGCGCATCAATGCTGAATAAATACGCGATTAAAAAATCGAGAAAATTTATGACCTCCATCACTGATCAGGTAGAACAACTTATTCGCCCGGAAATTCGTGCCTTACAGGCGTATCCAGTGGGCGACGCCAGCGGCATGATTAAACTGGATGCGATGGAAAATCCATTTACCTGGCCCGCCGAAATGGTACAGGAATGGCAAACACTTCTGGCAGATTGCCAGCTCAATCGTTATCCACATCCAACAGCACCACAAGTGACCGAAGGCTTGCGTCAGAATATGCAGGTGCCAGCGCAATACGATATTTTGCTGGGTAATGGCTCGGATGAAATTATTCAGTTACTAGCTATGGCGATTGCTAAACCTGGTGCAAAAATTCTGGCACCAGAGCCCGGGTTTGTGATGTATAAAATGATCGCGACCTTTATTGGTATCGATTATGTCGGCGTACCACTCAATGCCGATTTCTCACTGGATATGCCAGCCATGCTGGACGCGATTAACACTCAACAGCCAGAATTAATTTTCCTTGCTCAACCGAATAACCCAACGGGTAATTTATGGGGCGAGGATGATTTACATGCCATCGTTAAAGCCAGCAATGGGCTGGTGGTTCTTGATGAAGCGTATTTACCATTCTCCAGCCGTAATCACCTTAACTGGTTGGATCAATACGACAATGTACTGGTGATGCGTACGTTATCGAAAGTGGGCTTGGCAGGCTTACGTTTAGGTATGTTGTTTGGTCGCCCGGAATGGCTGAATGAGATTAATAAAATCCGTATGCCATACAATATTAATGTTTTGACGCAGGCTTCTGCGGCATTTGCTCTGAAATATTACGATGTATTGTTGGATCAGTGCGATCAGTTGGTTCAGCAACGTAGCTGGTTAAATACTGAATTAGAAAAGCTGGGTTTTGAAACCTATCCGTCAGAAGCTAATTTTATTCTGGCGCGTTGCCCACAAGGCCAGCAAGCCAAAACTATCTTTTCTGAATTAAAAGAGAAGAAGATTCTTATTAAATGTCTGGATGGTGGTCATCCTCTGCTGGAAAACTGTTTGCGTTTTACTGTGGGTAAAGCGGAAGAGAATCAGGCGTTGATTGGAGCTTTGAGATAAGAAGCTGAATTAAAATAAGTGCTGAATAAGTTTAGTTTTTATAGGAAGAGGGTATGCGTGAACTTATAAAAATATTAATCATTTTTTACGCGGCCTTATTCGTAGGATGTACTGTATATAGTAACAATCACTATTATTTGATGGCTGAGCCAGCGAGTGATGAATTGTATCAGTTGACAGAGGCAATCAGGGCCCAAATAGAGCCAATCGTAACTCGTTTAGGGCTACATGATGCTTTGTCTTCTGATATGCCGAATGGGGTTTTACTTTATTACTCCTCTGGAGGGGATAGTGCACTTCGTGTCGGTGTTCGTATTGATGATGCACAGGTAATTCTCGACTCCTTCCAATATCGTTCCGGATTTGGAGATTCAGCCGAATATTCTCAGCTACGAAAAGAGTTAGTTAACGCTTTAGAAAATTTAGATGGCCTAGCGTTAAATGAGATCGATGGTCCTGCAATATAAAAGTAATAGCCCCAAAGTCTGACTAAGATTTTGGGGATCAGTTAGAGTTTTGGGGTTAATTAGGATTTGGTTTTCAGAACACTTCCTCACCCGTTGGCTCAAAGCGCTCAACACCATTCATCTGTAAGCGGAAATCGGAAATATCTTTCATCACCACCTGACGCGCGCGGTTGATACCGCCCAGCGGGCGATGCTCCTCGATACCATGCCATGGATTAAAGGAAATATTTTCGCAGAAGGTTTTCTGTGCTTCAGAAGTGAAGGTCTGCGTTGGAATATCAATACGAGCTACTTTTACGAAGGGTGTTTGCTCTTCATCCCAGCCAAATAAGGCATTCTCTATCGGATTCTTCTTGGGATCTTTCTGGAACTGGAAATAAAAATCCAGGCAGCCAGTGCCGTCTTTTAACTGTTCCGCCAGATTCTCCGCTAAGTAGTCTTCCGATGGAGTAATCTCTCCCGGGTTATCCTGACAGGTTTGCAGGGCATAGCGGACAACTTGTGGATACACCTTAGTACCATCCTGCTGAACTTTCGGCAGGCCCAGTGCAAACGGAACAACGCTGTTCCATTTTACGCTGAGTGGGTTTTTATAAACTTTAGAGCCGGTCAGAATATTCCAGGCCCCACGTGGGTGAGTGGCTAAAAAGGCCAGTCGTGAGCCATTAAAGTTAGCGTCAAAGAAGTCGAAAAACTCCTGAGGATTAGCGGCAAAAAAGGCATCGTGACCAAGGAATAAAAAATCTTGCGTCTGTTGTTCATCGCCCGGTTTCGGTAATCGCTGACCAACATTCACCTGAGTCAGCTTCATTGCTAAACCACGGAAATCTTTTTCATGATCGCTGGTAATTTCTTCAACCGAATTGGAGAAGCGCATCCACACCGGGTATTGCGCACCGGGCTGAAAAATCCCTTGCTGGTAGGCGGCATTAATATCCGGGTTAATGGTAAAGTTACCACGAATACAGCCGTTGTCCTTGGGGTGTGTATCGCGCAGCACAGCTTCGTCTTTATAAAACTCCGTGAGGTGATCAATCAACAGGGTGCTGATATTTTTAATGGTGACCTCTTCACCGTCCGGTTGTAACTCCTGCCCTAATGGAAGGTCCGGTATATCACTGCAGGCAGACGTCAGGCCTGCCGCAATCAGTAACGTCGATATTTTTATCTGCTGCATATTCAAGTCCTTTTGCATCAAGCTTAAAGCGGTTAGTGTTTTATTATCATTTTTTTGGCTAGCGATTTTGTGGCTGACGGTTTTGAGACTGGCGCTGTCCGGCAATTGCGCGTGTGGTTACGGTTCTGCCGCCCCGTAATAATTCAATATCAATACTATCACCCGGGCGCAACGACGCAATTTGATTCATTGCGGCTTTGGCATCGGCGGCATCCTGATGATTAATCATGGTCAGAATATCACCCACAGCCAGCCCGGCGCGGGCTGCTGGCCCCGCTGGATAAATACCGGTAACAATCAGTCCGTTTAACGCTTGTGGCAGTCCCAGACGTTGTAACAGTTCTGGAGTCGCTTCCTGTACTTCGATGCCCAGCCAGCCACGAATGGTTGCACCATGGGTCGCCAGATCATTCAGAATATTGGTGGCGATTTCAGCCGGAATGGCAAAACCAATACCTTCACTGCCACCGGACTGAGAATAAATGGCGGTATTAATTCCAACCAGCTCGCCATAGGCATTAATCAGGGCACCACCTGAGTTGCCCGGATTAATAGCGGCATCGGTCTGGATGTAATTCTCGAAGGTATTTAATCCCAGATGATTACGGCCAATGGCGGAGACAATACCCATCGTCACGGTTTGACCAACACCAAAAGGGTTGCCGATTGCGAGCACAATGTCACCAATACTCTGGCTGCGCTGTGACGCAATATTAATTACCGGTAACGCAGGTAAGTCGATTTTTAACAGTGCCAGGTCGGCCTCAGGATCCGCGCCAACCAATAATGCATTGGCTTCCCGGCCGTCTCTGAGAGCCACTACAATTTCATCGGCACTGCGAATCACATGGTGGTTGGTGAGCACATACCCCTGAGCAGACATAATCACGCCGGAGCCAAGGCTGGATTGCATGCGCTCATTTTGTTGCGGTGCTTGTTGCAGAAACTGCTGAAAATACGGGTCATCAAAAATAGGATGGCTTTCGCGTTTGACGTTTTTGCGGGTGTAAATATTCACTACCGCTGGCGCGGCGGCATCCACGGCGGCAGCATAACTGGCAACACCAAGATTGATCGGAGGTGTCGGGCGTACAGCGGAATCTGGTTTTGCCGTGGTCTGAGGCTGTATCCACTGTGGCGCCCAGATCAGAATGGCTAACGCGGTGCACAGCCCTAATAAAATTGGCAATACAACACGATATACCAGAGAGAGTTTGGATTGCATTTGCCCGGGTTCCTTAAAACGCCATAAAATTGCGTCTGAACAGAGATTTAAAGGGTACTAGGATTATGGATCGCAAACAGCTTATCAAGCACCTCGACACATTATTGCAAAGTGCACGCATCCGCGACTACTGCCCTAATGGGTTACAGGTGCAGGGTGCCGAAAAAATTCGCCATATCGTGACGGGTGTCACGGCCAGTCAGGCGCTGATTGACGAAGCCATTAAGCGTGGTGCCGATACCATTCTGGTACATCACGGTTACTTCTGGAAAGGCGAAGATGAGCGTGTGGTGGGTATCAAAAAAGAGCGCCTGAAAGCCTTACTGGTCAATGATATCAATCTGATTGCCTATCACCTGCCGCTGGATGTTCATCCGATCTATGGCAACAATATTCAGCTGGCTGATGTCCTTGGACTGGAGGTAGATGGCCCGATTGACGAAGCCGACCCTTCAAAACCCGGCAATATTGGCCGTTTACCGCGACCAATGAGTGGCAAAGAGTTTCGTGCCTGGGTTGGTGAGTGTTTACAGCGTGAGCCGCTGCATATCGGTGAAGATGAAGATCGTATTGAAACCATTGCCTGGTGTACCGGCGGCGCACAAGGGTACTTACAAACCGCCATTGATGCCGGTGTAGATGCTTACTTAACCGGAGAAATTAATGAACCGGCAGTGCATCTTGCCCGTGAAACCGGCACTCACTTTTTCAGTGCAGGTCATCATGCGACTGAGCGTTATGGTGCCAAAGCGCTGGGCGAATATCTGGCGGAAGAGTTTAGTCTGAATGTGGAATTTGTGGATATTGATAATCCGGTTTAACGCCGGATTATTTTGCGCATATCATCGAATGTACGGAACACAATGTAAGGCGAGGTCTGCTCATTGTAGGCCAGCAGAGTACGGCGGATAAAACGCCATTTATTCTGTAATCGCCTGTTGTCAGGAAAATATTCCGGAATCATTTTATCGATATCGGCGACCCGCTCTTCAATCGTTCTGCCGGAACGGCTGATGCCGTAACCACCAAATGATGAATTGGCATATCTCATATAGTTCGCCAAAACCTGTTCCATTTCGATCTGCAGGCGAATGGCATTGGAGGAGTAACTGTTCTGATTAATAGTTGAGATTTTTTCCTGCAGCTCCAGGGTCATTAAACTCCAGCCAGCCTCCAGCGTAGCATCGGTGCCATCGAACGAACGATTGGTATTGTTGGCGATAAAATCTTCAGCCTGATGCCATAATGAATGAATATCAGAGTGCTGATTTTCCAGTGTTTTTAAACGCTGGCTACCTTCCGCCAGAATTTTTTTAGCACTATTGAGATAATCGGCTTGCCCTTCAAAAAAGATAAACGCGGCAAAGGCCGACGACAGGCGATACGATAAAAGCTCTAGCTCTTCAAGTTCGGTATCAGCATACGAAAGTGATGCAATAAAGAGCAGGGGTAAAATAATCAGGCGCATGTTCAAATCCATCTGTAAAAATAATTTAGGGCCTGTTAACAGTCCCTAGGTATACGTCAGCCGCTGCGGATAATTGTTCTCATGTCATCAAAGATTTTCAGCACAATAAAAGGCACTGATTCCGCATTGTGATCTAATAATGTACGGCGAATAAAACGCCATTTTTTCTGCAGCCTTTGGTTATCTGAAAAGTCACTGGCTAATAATGTATCAACGGTAGCAACGCTGGTTTCAATGGAGTTTTGAGATGGCAGAGTACTGAAGCCGCTGGCAATTTCAGTGCTGTGTTGCATGTATAAACTGAGAATTGTTTCCAGCTCTACTTGCAACAGAACGGAAGGTGATGAATACAGCGGGTTTTTATTCTTATAATGCTGTTGCTGGATCTCGGTGATTTGCTTCTGTATAACCTGATTGATTAACGACCATTCGTATTCAAAATTATCCAGGTTATCAGCGACTGACTGACGGTTCGACTCTACTAGCTCTCTGGCTTTTTGCCATTGTTGTTTTAATTGAGTTTGAGGTGATTGGTGTTGTGGCGATTGCTGCTGAGAAGGTTGATTGCCATCAAGCTGGATCTGATTTAATAAACGGTCACCCTGATCAAGAAAATCATTAACCTGATTAAGGTACTTTTCCTGCCCATCAAAAAAGACAAGGGCAGAGAAGGATGATGAAATCCGGTGAGATAAAATTTCAAGCTGTTCTATCTCGGTTTCGGCATAAGCAAGAGAATGAATAAAGAGTAAGGCTAAGCCAATAAGACGCATCATGACATCTGGGTTCTGTCGTTATTTTTTTGTCTAATTTACTCTTTAATCAGGAATAGCATTAGGACATTGCGAGCCACTGGTTTGAAAAAGCCGAATTGACACGTTAGTTAACAGCGTTTTGGCTTGTTTGAACTCTGAAAAAACAAGATTTGTTCTTCTGTTAATCAGAGCTGGTGCTTAAGTGCGAATGATTTGCCGCATATCATCAAACACCTTTAAAACAATAAATGGCATTGAGTTTGTGTTGTACGTTAATAACGGACGACGAATAAAACGCCATTTTCGCTGTAACTGCTGATTATCCGAGAAATCACTGGCCAGCAAAGTATCCACTCGTTTAATACCTTCTTCCATTGGGTCCTGCCCCGGTAACGCACTGAAGCCGCCCAGTGAAGCTGTGCTGTGCTGCATGTACTGACTCAGTATCTTTTCTAATTCTACTTGTAGCTCAACTTTGGCGGAGGAATACGAAGGTTGCTTAAGCTGGTCTATTTGTTGCTGGATGTCGCTATTTAATAAGGTCCATTCTGTTTCCAGCAAGTCGAGGTTATTCGTGTTCTGAGTATTCTCTGAATCGTGGTGGTTGCTGATCAGTGTTTTGGCTTGTTGCCATTGTTGCTGGAGCTGGCCATGATTTTCCGGAGACTGATTTAATAAATTTTCGCCCTGTTGCAGCAGGTTGTTTACCTGTGACAGATACTGCTGTTGCCCTTCAAAAAAAACAAACGCATCAAAAGAAGAAGAAAGGCGATACGATAAAAGCTCCAGTGTTTCTTGTGGGGTTTCAGCATGAGACGCCACACTGAAGAACAGCAGGCAGGCACTGATAAAACGCATGTAAAACTCCTTATGAAAAAGACCATGGTTCAATAGCTTCAATTTACTATGTTAAATGAGACAAACTTAGGATAATTCGTGCCAGCTGAATTTTTTAATAGATTTTAGGTATTTGGCTGCACCAATTGATAGTAAAACTGTACGATGGTTTTATCTTGGGTTTAAGTCCGCAGGGCGGTCGATATCGCGGAGAATACCGTGATCGTGAACAATCAATTCAGTAATCGCTTGTGAACCTTTGAGCAAATGTCGTGCTCCGGTGTCACCTTTACACTGCATCAGTTGATAGGCAAAAGGTGGAGAGAAGGCCACTGGGTTGCCAAACTCTGGATTGCTCAGCTTCTGGCTATCAAGCTCTGAGCTCTCAAACGGCTGATCTTGAGGGATAAGAGCCGGGCGAACGATATTGTCACCGGTGAGCGCCTGTGCAATGGCCTGATAGGTTTCGGGCTGAATCCAGGGCATATCCGCCAAGGCAATCAGCCAGCCACTCCAGGCCTGTTTGTTGCGTACTCCAAACGCCAGGCTGTGGCCCATTCCAGCATCTGCATCGGGGCAGATACCCCATTCAATATTAAGGTTTGTCAGCTGCTTGGCTAAGGTATCATCGCCCGGGCGCAGCACCACAAAACAAGGAAGTTGGCTGCGCTGAATCTGCTTTAATGTGGCAAGCAGCAGATAGTCGCCCTGATCGTTCATGGCTGCTAAACGTTTATCGCTGCCAAAGCGGCGGCTACGCCCCGCGGCTAATAACACCACACCAATTGTCATGTGTTATCCCGTAATAACTTCATTGCACAGCCTCTCTTTCATCACCCAGTTTTACTCAAACTTGCATCAAAAAACCAAGGTATCACAGAGTTAAAATATACGTGATACCAGTGGCTTTGCTGTTAATGTCGTTGGTTTACTGATAGCGGTGCTGAATAATATGCGCCACAATCGACAGGGCAATTTCATAAGGCGTTTTGCTGCCAATATCGAGTCCAATCGGGGCGTGTAACTGCGCCAGTGCTTCGGGTGTTATGCCCAACTCGGATAAGCGCTCACGGCGTTTAGCCGATGTTTTCAGAGACCCCATCGCACCGACATAAAAGGCTTGTGAGTTCAGCGCTTCCAGCATCGCCATATCGTCGATACGTGGGTCGTGGGCGAGGGCAATAATGGCGCAGTGCGGGTCGTTAAAAGATTCCGCGATCAGGTCATCCGGCATCCCTCGAACCACGTGAACACCATCAACCTGCCAGCCTTGCAGGAATTCATCGCGGAAATCGCAGAGGGTAATTTCAAACCCCAGATTCTTGGCAATATCGGCAACACAGCGCGCCACTTCACCAGCGCCCACCATTAACAATTTATCGTGAGGGCGTAGTGCATGGCGGATCACCTGCTCATCTCGCTGAATATCCGTTGGCAGAGACTGATCGTCGATAATCGCCAGCTCGCCATTGTGCAGATGAATTTCGCGCCCGGTGTGATGGCGCTGTTTGAGTGTCTGGAATAATTGTGAAAAGTGCCCGCTGTTTTCTACACTGATTTTTTCCAGCAGCACATCAAGATGACCACCACAAGGCAGCTGCAAACGTTGCTGCTCTTCAGCGTTGCCGCCATAACGAATTACCTGCGGACAAGCTGGCTCTGCATGGGCTAACTGTTCAACCAGTTCCTGTTCAATACAACCTCCTGAGAGTGAGCCAACAATGCCTTTGCTTGGGTGATATAACATCATGGAGCCTACCGGTCGTGGTGACGAGCCGTAGGTTTCCAGTACTGTGGCCAGCCAGGGTTCAATGCCCTGTTCCAGCCAGTTCAGAAGTTGTTGTAATAAATACCAGTTGCTGCCGTTCATATAATTTTTTCAAAAGGGAAATTTGGTAGGGCACTTATTCTCGTGACACGCTACAAGTACGTCCCTGTAAGCTCATCCCTGGCATCCATGCCAGCGAGGTCACTCTGAATAAGCGCCTTACCAAATTATAAAATTGCGTTTGATCTCAGACATTCGAAGGTTGAAGCGTGCTGTGATCATTGATCGACCTTCTGCTGCAGGACGCAGCAGTAGAGCCTACAGGGATGTATTCACGGCGTGTCGATGATGATTACAGCACGATTTAACCGGGCTTTTAACTAAGCCTCAAGAGTTTAATTCTAGCGGCAAACTGTAAAAACGCTGGCCTGTTTTGCTAGTAATTGCATTGGCAACCGCCGCCGCCAGTGGTGGAACGCCTGGTTCGCCCACTCCAGTTGGATGCTCATCACTGTCGATAATATGCACCTGAATATCCGGCGATTCATTAATCCGCAATAACTGGTAGTCGTAAAAATTATTCTGCTGCGCCTCACCATCTTTAATGGTGATTTTTCCGTACAGGGCCGCAGTTAAACCAAAAATAATCCCGCCTTCCATTTGTGCTTCAACGGTATCCGGGTTCACCACCTGACCACAATCGACCACACACACCACGCGCTTCACCAGCGGGCGGTTAGCTTGTATGGCAACGTCTGCAATCTGCGCAACCCAGGTGCCAAACGATTTATGTAATGACACACCCTGAGTACAACCGGGCAGTGGATTACCCCAGTTGGCTTTCTCCGCTACCGTTTTCAGGGTTTGTGTGGCGCGGGCATTACTTTTTAATAAGCCTAAACGAAACTGAACCGGATCTTGTTGTTGCTGCGCGGCGAGTTGATCGATAAAGGTTTCAGTAATAAAACCATTATGGGAGTAACCCACGCTGCGCCAGTTGCCCACCATAATGCCGGAGTCGGATTTTTTATAATCCACTGATAAGTTTTCAAACTCGTAAGGTAAGCCGTCGGCACCTTCGTAAATTGAGGCATCGGCCGGAGCAATAATACCTTCACCTAATTTACCGGCGCTTTCGAGCATGCCGTACATAAATTTAGGGGCAAACGGATATTGTGCCGGAGCGGCTTCGGCGACTAAATAATCAAACACCCCAGAGCCAGCCATTTGGTGTTGCCAGCCGTTGATTTCACTCTGCTGATTGAGGGTGGCGGTTAAGCGGTGATAGCTGGAAGGGCGATAAAAATCACGTTTAGTATCTTCTTCACGCGACCAGATTAATTTAATGGGCTGTTGTAAACGGTCAGAAATAGCCGCTGCTTCAGCAACATAATCGTTGGTAATACGGCGGCCAAAACCACCACCAATAAAGGTCACGTTGACTTTGATATCGCTTAATGAATAACGGCTGGCATGGGCGGCAGCAACCTGAGCCATATCCGGGCTTTGGGTTGGCACCCAGATTTCCATTCCGTCTTTTTTCGCCCAGGCGGTACAGTTTTGTGGCTCAAGCGTGGCGTGCGCCAAAAACGGCATTTTATATTCTGCACTAATGGTCTCAGCTGCGGATTCAAGCGCGGTGTTGATGTCGCCATCATCGCGCAGGTTTTTACCCGGGTCAGCCGCCATATCGGCCTGATACTGAGCAAAAATACTCTCGTCACTGACGTTATTCAGCTGGCTGTTATGCCATTCAACCGTGAGCTGTTGTTGTGCTTTGCGCGCTTGCCAATAGGTTTTGGCAACCACGGCAACCCCCACTGCTGCCTGAGCATTAATCTCGAACACATCGACCACGCCCGGCATGGCTTTGGCTTTGCTGGCGTCGAAGCTTTTAACTTCACTGTCCCAGCGCCCTGCACGGGTAACTACGGCGTACAACATGCCGGGCAAATCGGTATCAATACCAAAATCTGCGGTGCCCGTGACTTTTTGTGCGGCATCCAGGCGCTTGTTGTATTGCCCGATGACTTTAAATTCAGACTTCTTCTTTAACGGAATATCGGATGGCACGGAGTAGGTGGCGGCGATATTGGCCAGGTGACCATAAGGAATTTTTTCACCATTGAGGGTGTTGATTACATAACCCTGTTCCGCCCGGCACTGTTCTGGTGAGATGTTCCAGGTATTGGCCGCCGCTTTAATCAGCATAATACGGGTGGCTGCGCCACTCTCACGGATGATTTTCCACGCCAGCGCGACACTGGTGCTGCCGCCGGTCACCTGCACGCCATAAGCGGCATTGCGGTACAGTGGATTCACTCCGGCAAAATGAACCTGAATGGTTTCCGGATCCACTTCCAGCTCTTCGGCGACTAACGAGGTCATACCCGTGTAAGTACCCTGACCCATCTCGGTACGGTCGAGCACAAAGTGAATGGTGTTATCGCTGTCGATACGCAACCAGGCGTTAGAATCCCAACCCTGACTACCATTGTTGTCGTTAATGCCGCCATTTTTTAAGGTGCTGCATCCGGGTAATGCCATGGTCATCATCAAACCACCACCGGCGACGGAAGACGCTTTCAAAAAGGTACGACGATTTACGTTCAGCTCAGCCATGAGTCAGCTCCTTAAATAAATCACCGTTACGATCGGTCGAGGTTTGTCTGCTAGAAAGCTGCCCGGCAGCTTGTTTGATGGCTTTGCGGATACGTGGGTAGGTGCCACAACGGCAGATATTACCGCTCATGGCATTATCAATATCCTGGTCGGAGGGATTGGGGTTATCACGCAGCAATGCCGTAGCCGACATAATCTGGCCAGATTGGCAGTAGCCACACTGAGGCACGTTATTGTCGATCCAGGCTTGCTGAACTGTACTGAGATTATTCGGGGAGCCGACCCCTTCGATGGTGGTGATGTTCTGTCCGGCGGCGGCCGCTACTGGAGTAATGCAGGTACGAATGGGGACACCATTGAGGTGCATAGTGCAGGCGCCACATAAGCCCGCACCACAGCCAAACTTGCTGCCTTTCAGGTTCAGGAAATCACGAATTACCCACAGCAGTGGCGTATCCGTCTCAACATCCAGCGTATGTTTTACGCCGTTTACGGTTAGCTCAATCATCCAGTTGTACCTTGAACATCATCACGATGCGTTTATATGTAGTTATTAACTAACAGCCTAACAACCTTTATTAAGAGCCGTAAAGGTGCTTTTCTGCTAACATCTGTTGCTCAAAAATGACCAATCCACCGCTGGCAAAGTAGATGTAATGGCAAACAAGTTTTACGTGATCTGGGCAGGCCATACGCCCGGTATTTATTCAGACTGGCCAACGGCAAAAAAACAGGTCGATGGTTTTCCGGGGGCGCGCTACAAATCTTTCACCAGTGAAGCCGAAGCGTTGGCGGCTTATGGTCGCCCAGCCACGGTTAAGTCGGCGCCCAGCGGCAATGCTAAAAAAAGTGCTCCAGTCAAAAAGAGCGCGAAAAAAAGCACTAAAAACACGCCACCCACTTGTGTAAATCTGAATAATGATTTCACCTTTTTCTGCGACGGCGGGTGTGATCCAAACCCGGGCAAAGCAGGATCGGGTATCGCCATTTATAAGGGCGAGCAGCTGATCCAGTTGTGGTACGGCATGTTTAACCCAAGTGGCACTAATAATTCGGCTGAATTAAACGCTTTATATCAGTCGCTATGTTTGGCTAAAAAAGTGATTGAACTGGGGAAAAGTGCGCAAATCTATTGCGATTCCATGTATTCGATTCAATGCATTCGTGATTGGGCACCGGGCTGGAAAAAACGCGGCTGGAAGCGTAAAGACGGTGAGATTCAGAACCTGGAAATTATCCAACAGGCCTTTGAATTATTTAACGAGATTAAAGGGCAACTCACCTTAACTCATGTGAAAGCCCACACCGGAACCGAAGGCAACGAACTGGCCGACCGTATGACTATGGTGGCGGTGGATCGCAAAAAACCAGATTGGCATAAATACGAAACCCAGGACGACGGCAGTTTTGATATTGCCGCTTTATTAAAGATGCGCGCGGGTTAATTAACTGCGTCGCAAAATATATTAAGAAAAGTGTGTGGGTGTTTATTGGGCGACCGTCTGCCGCAGGGATGCGGCAGTCGAGCATACAGGGACGTACTTGCTGCGTGTCGAACGATGAACATCCACAGGCTTTTCGTTCACTCTCTTTTGAATCAGCTTAAAAAGTGAAACAAACATGACTGTATTTCGCCCTTGTATTGATCTTCACCAGGGCAAGGTGAAACAAATTGTTGGTGGCAGCCTGAACGACGACGGCGCTGACACTAATTTTGTTAGTGAGCACGACGCTGCTTATTACGCGAATTTATACCGCCAACATGATTTACGCGGCGGCCATGTGATTGCCCTTGGCCCAGGTAATAAAGACGAAGCGCTAAAAGCGTTAGCTGCTTGGCCGCAAGGTTTGCAGTTTGGCGGTGGGGTGAATAACACCAATGCGGCTGAGTTTTTAGAGGCGGGTGCTTCCCATGTGATTGTCACCTCGTATTTGTTTGAAAACGGCCAATTCAGTTGGCAGCGCTTAGAACAGCTAAAAAAAGAAGCGGGTAAAGAACGCCTGATTCTGGATTTAAGCTGTCGTCGTACTGAAAGCGGCTGGAATATCGCTACCGACCGTTGGCAAACCGTAACGTCTACTGCGGTAAATGCTGAAAATTTACGCGAGCTGGCAAACCATTGTGATGAGTTTCTAATTCATGCCGCCGATGTCGAAGGGTTACAGGGTGGGATTGATGAAGCATTGGTCAGCTTGCTTGGTGAGCATTCCACGATTCCTATGACCTACGCGGGCGGCGCACGTTCACTTGAAGATTTAAAACGCGTGCACGAATTATCAAATGGCAACGTTGATTTAACCATTGGCAGTGCGTTGGATATTTTTGGTGGTAGCGGTGTGACGTTGGAAGAGTGTTTGCGCTGGAATCAGCAGGCGTCTGTTTAAGCACGCTTTCAGATAAATAAAAACGGATTGTGCGTCACCACACAATCCGTTTTTCATTTTTTGCTTTTATTTTCTGTATTAATCGCGCCAGTTGGTCCAGAACGAATCTAACACCTGAGTTTCCGGGTCGCCCAGCAACCAGATACCACCACCAGCCTTGTCATCCAGACCTTTAATGGCGTTATCTAACGCAGTATGGCTGCCCGAGAAATTACTAAAGCCCATTAAACCAGCTCCCTTATTTTGACCTGAGCTGTTGTAATAGCTGCTACCATAACTTCGAGTGATACCTTCAATCGTAGATGTACCAAGAGAGTCGCAGTCGTTCATATTATCAGTGTTACGGAAGCATCGGTTATAACCACCACCACCGCCACCATTGGGGTATGCATCACCACGATTGTATAACCAATCGTTGCCGTCACCACCATAAAAGCCCTGATCGTCATTGCTGTCCATCACGGCTAAAAAATCATGGCCACCACCACCGTACAGCTCCGAAGAACCATTGGTGATAACCAAAATATCGTCGCCGGATTCACCCCACATACGGGACTTTTTCGACCAGGCGCCACCGGCACTGTCTTTCATCACATCATTGCCGCTGCCGCCACGCATACGGTCTCGGTGGCCTCCATCTCCGAACATCAGGTCATCGTGTTCATTGCCCCACATATGATCGTGGCCGTCGCCACCGTACATGATGTCTTCGCCTTGATTGCCGTGTAACTCGTCATTGTTATTGCCGCCACGAATAATATCGTTGCCTCGGCCACCCACAATATAATCATTGCCATCACCACCTTCTAAGATGTCGTTGGCCGGGCTGCCTGCAATGTGGTCATCACCACCTTCGCCTTTAATCACTACCGTTACATCGGAATATTGGGCGCTGATGATATCGGTGCCATTGCCACCCGTAATGGAGATGCGAATCACGTTTTTGTCGTCCCAACGGTGGCACTGATAAACTTCAGTAGGCACTACACTCTTGAAGCAGGCGATGGCCGTACCATTCAGGCTGGCTACCTGTAGAGAAACCGTCAGATTGTTATACGAGGTAGTGGCATCTGGCATAGTGACATACGCAAAGGCGCCGTAGGTGGTATTCACCAGATTGGTGCTAAAGCCAGATGGTAAGCCTGTGTGTGGTTTTCTCAGCAAGGCATTACGGCCAATGCGCCAGGCATTGTATTCATCTTCGGTATGAAATTCGGGCACCATTGGCCCCCATTCTTCACCACCTTCGGTACGGCCATCAATGCCCGACCAACCGGTGTAAGTATCGCTGCCAGCCCCGCCATCTAAGAAATCATTGCCCTGGTCGCCGTTGAGGTCGTCGTTGCCGTCGCCACCGTACAGAGCATCGTCACCTTCGCCGCCAATCAATTCATCGTGGCGGCCATTCCCGGCCAGCATATCATTGTCAGCACCACCGTTGAGCAGGTCATTGGCTGGGCCAGTGGTAATAAAATCCACGCCGTCTTCGCCATACACTTCCTGCTTCATATTAAATTCATGGGCGCTGTAGGAATCGTTACCAGCGCCCAGATAAAAACGGATACCTTGATAGCTGGAAAGATCGCGTTCTTCACAGGTGTTGTTAATGGTGATGGAAGCGGCGTTTTTAGTGCCGGAAATCGAAACCACATCGCGGTCGTTGGTGGTATGAAATTCAAGGTAGCCACCATTGGCTGCGATGCTGATGTCGGGCGACAGGGTGTCGCAAACAATTTCAGGCGTGTCTGAGAATGCAAAACTCTGTGACGCCATCAATAGCGAACACAAGGATACGGCGGCGGTTAAAGGAGTGGTACTGCGCATTGGAAGACTCTCCGTAAGAACAAGATATTATTGTTATTGAAGAGTACCAGCCATATTTGCCGAAAATGTGTAAGAAATGAGGAAGTGGATTTACCAAACGTAAAAACAGAAATGCTTGCGGTCGATAAGAGAGGAAGCTGCCTGGTTGGTCAGCTTTTTATTCGGGCGAGTCAGGTTCCTGAACTTCTACAGGAAGCTGAGCACTGGCTTTCATCAGCTGACGAATATCACCGGGTATATTACCGTTCGGGTAATATTTCAGCATGATTTCACTGTAGGTACCGTTATTGATGATTTCTGCGAGACCTTTTTGAAAAACGCTTACCATGTATTGTGATTTTTTGGGGAATAAAATATCTCCCGTCATGCTGTACACCGGCTTTTCAGATTGAATAAATTCGGAATACTCTTCCGGGTAGGCTTCTTTAATAATGTCCCAACCAGCCAGCCCTAACGCAATAAACAGATCCTGGCGGCCACTTTTAATGATGTAAGGGCTCTGTTCCAGTCTGGATACCAGATAAGGTTGAATATTAAATTTTTTAAATAAGGGGGCTAACGCACCACCTTTCAGATAAAGAATGTTTTTATCTTTCAGGTCACTTAACTCGTTAAAGTGAATACCATCGGGAAAATTCTTTTTCAGGCCATAAAAATAAAATTGTGGGCGGTACACCTGGACAGGAATGTATTCATCGCTCAGCTGATTGCGCTTCAACCAGGAGCGGGAACCCAACACGGCATCAATATTATCGCGTTCGACGGCCCAGAAAATTCTCGGAATCGGGTATTGATGGAATTGAACCTTAATGCCCTGAGAAGCAAACACCGCGGTGGCAATGTCGGTACCAACACTGCCTTTCACATCAAGAATCGGCGGGTAATGAGTCAGTGAAATGGTAACGGAGTGAGGCAATTCCTGAGCAGGGGCCATACCTGAAAACAACAGAGTATTCAGCAGTAAGACCACCCACAACAGCAGGTCAGAGTTAGTTTTTATTGTTTTTGTTGCCAACGTCTGTTTGTTCCTCTCATTTACAGCACCAGAGGTTACGGTTTATTTAACAGGCTGACCAGCTCATCTAAATCGTCCATTTTACTCATCACCGATGCGGTCACATCGTCAACAGCTTCTGCCGTCAGGTTCAGGTCTTCCAGCAGCCAGGGCTCCGGTGTTTCGTAAGGGCCATCACCAAAACCATGGCGGCGTAACGCCCGGGTGGCGATGTATAAAATCCGGGCGTATTCCTTATGCTCCCCTTCGTATTGGGAATTATGCTGATGACGCAGGGCTGTCACCAGTTCTTCCGGCATGCGCCATTGCTGCATCAGGCAGCTGGAGACCTGCTCCCGGGTCATACCCAGTAAATGGCGTTCAATATAAAAACGGTTGATGTGTGGGTTGGCTTCGATATGACGGTTTATCAACGCAAATTGAGGCGGAAAAACGTGCCCCAATACCAGAAAACCGAAGTTGTGTAGCAAACCACATAAATAGGCTAAGCCCTGACTGGGGCGCTCTTTCGCTGGAATCAGGCGAGTAATTTCACCACATAGCGCCGCGGTAACCACCGCTTGTTGCCAGAACGGTGCATAGCCGTGTGGGCCTTCTTTCGGCACTGACAGGGTGCGGCCTAATGCCAGGCCCAGCGCCAGATTAATCACCAGATCAAAGCCCAGTACCCGTAACACTGCATCTTCAACCGTGCTGATTTCGCCCCGTACACCGTAATAGGGAGAACGCGCCCAACTAACCACCTGAGCTGACATGCCGGGGTCCAGTTCAACGGCTTGCGCCAGGGTTACGGTATCGGCATTAGGATCGACCCGTAACTCAATAATCTTGCGGGCGGTTTCCGGCAGCGGTGGTAAATCGAGGGTTTCTTCCAGGCGTTGCTGAATACGGATCGGGGTAAATTGCTGAATGGCAGCGTGAATATCTTTCAGATCCGCTTCTTCATCGTTGCCATGAATATCCTGTGGCAAACGCGCGGTGTAATTGCCGGTATGTGAGCTGCTGATCAGGTTGCGGAAATCTTCCATCGGAATCTTGAGCCACTCGTGTTCCGCCCCGGAAACGATAAATAACTCTTCCTGCTTCAGTAGTGACTCATCCACCATGGATTCCATCCGGGTGACCTGTGGTAAGGCCGGAAACTGATCAATGCCGTGACGCTGTTTCAGGCGCTGTAACTCATCGGCCGATAACGCGGTGAAATGGCGACCAAAAACAAACTCCAGACGATTCAGGTCGAGAATACGATTACCAGGAACCACCACCTGTACTTTGCCATGCTGATCTTTCAGAAAAATCGCATTGGTCACTTTGGATGAATAAGACGCGGGAGGGTTACTTTGCATAAGATTAAATACTTCTTCGTCGTCAGTCAGAGAATAAGGCACATGCCATTCGTCCAGAACTTTCATCACTGTAGCCGGTATCGTCATCGCATCAATCCTTGTTAAGTGCGGTGAGCACCGCAGTTCAGAAAAGAGATATGCAATAAATATAGTCAAACATTGGCAAAACGCTCGGCTTCTCCGAGCCAACGTTGAATCAGTGGCTCAACGGTGTGTGGATGGTGATTCCACAGCTGTTCGGCCATTTCTCGTACCTGAGGCAGCAAGTCGCCATCACGCTGCAAATCTGCCACGCGCAGCATCTGTAAACCGGTCTGACGGGTGCCGAGCATTTCACCCGGGCCACGAATCATCAGATCCTGCTCGGCGATATAAAAACCATCCTGACTATCACGCATTACCTGTAAGCGTTGCTTGCTGGTAAATGACAACGGTGATTTGTACAGCAGCACACAATGACTTTTGGCGCTGCCACGCCCGACTCGACCACGCAGCTGGTGGAGCTGGGCCAGGCCTAAGCGTTCCGGGTTTTCGATAATCATCAGGCTGGCATTAGGAACATCAACCCCGACTTCAATCACGGTCGTTGCGACTAATAAGTCGAGTTCGTGGGCTTTAAACGCCGCCATAATGTCGGCTTTTTCGGCTGGTTTCATGCGCCCATGAACTAAACCAATACGCAGGTGCGGCAGGGCGGCTTTAAGTTCTTCGGCGGTGTTTTCGGCGGCCTGACATTGCAATGCTTCGCTTTCTTCAATCAGGGTGCAGACCCAATAGGCCTGCGCGGCTTCTCCACCGTTCTCTTTCCCAGAAGTGTCGGGCGCACAAGCGGCACTGACGCGTTGAATAATCTCCGGTCGACGGTTATCGGCCAGTGCCACCGTGGTAATTGGGCTGCGGCCGGGTGGTAGCTCATCAATCACCGAGGTATCTAAATCGGCATAGGCACTCATCGCCAGAGTACGAGGAATCGGGGTGGCGGTCATAATCAGCTGGTGTGGCGATAAACCCATTTGTACGCCTTTTTCGCGCAGCTCCAGCCGTTGATGCACACCAAAACGATGTTGCTCATCAACAATGATTAACCCCAGCTTTTGAAAGGTAACATCGTCCTGAAACAGCGCATGAGTGCCCACAACCAGTTGGGCACTACCATCCGCGATATCGGTGAGTGCCTGAGTGCGTGCTTTGCCTTTTACCTTACCCGCCAGCCAGCCACAACGAATGCCTAACGGTTCAAACCAGCCGGATAAATTATTCAGGTGTTGCTCGGCAAGAATTTCGGTCGGTGCCATTAACGCCACCTGATAACCGGCTTCCAGCACGTCGCAGGCAGCGAGGGCGGCAACTAAGGTTTTACCCGAGCCGACATCGCCCTGTACCAGTCGCAGCATGGGGTACGGTTGTTGAATATCCTGCTCAATTTCTTTCACTACCCGTTGCTGTGCCCCGGTTGGGGTAAAGGGCAATTGCGCTAATAACTGCTGTTGTAACGTCTGAGGCGATTCTGGTGTTTGTGGAGTTTGTGAAGTGAGAATGGCTGGTGCCTTATGGGCTTGAACCTGAGCGCGGATTTTATGCAACGACAGCTGGTGGGCCAGCAACTCCTCCAGAATCAAGCGCTTTTGTGCCGGGTGCTGGCCGGATAATAAATACGCCAGGTCGGTATCACGGTCGGGCTGATGCAGAAATAACAGCGATTCTTCCAGTGTTGGCAAGCGCCACTGGGCCAACCATTGTGACGGGAATAAATCAGTTAATGCCACCTGCTGAGAGCGCAACAATTCATGCGCTTGTTCATGCAGCAAGCGCAGCCGTTGTTGTGAAATACCATCGGTGGCGGGATAAACCGGTGTCAGGGTGGCTTCTAATTCCTCGTCTAAGCCGTCTTCTAGGATTTTGTATTCCGGGTGATAAATTTCTAACCCGCTGGCACCACGGCGTGGCTCGCCATAGCAGCGTAGCGTAGTACCGCTACTGAACTGTTTTTTCTGCGCGGCGCTGAAGTGATAAAAGCGCAGGCTGATCACGCCACTGGCATCCTGCAATTTGACTAACAGGCTACGGCGTTTGCCAAACACCACATTCGCGCCCCGGGTTTCACCCTGAAATACCGCCGGTCGTTGTGGCTGCAAGCCAGCAATGGGGGTAATACGACTGCGGTCTTCGTAACGAAACGGCAGATGGAAATAGAGGTCGGCCAGGGTAAAAATATTCAGCTTGTGCAGTTGTTCTGCCAGCTTGGGGCCAACCCCTTTTAAGTCGGTGAGTTTACTGAGTTTGCTCACGTCGCCTATCCGTTGTTTAGTCGATACGACACTGACGTGCGGTATTCAGCAACAAATCAACCGCCTGACCACGCGGGAAGCTGGCGCGCCATGCCAAAGCGACGGTACGGCTGGGAGCGGATTGCTCGGTTGATGAAGTGAATGGGCGGGTGGTCACCAGTGTCTGGTCCAGATTGCTGATGGCCGACTCCGGCAGCACGGTAATGCCTAAGCCGGTGGCGACCATATGCTTCAGCGTTTCCAGTGAACTGCCTTCGGTCACACTGCCTAAGCGCTTATGGTGTTTCTTGCTCAGCGCCGGGCAGGCTTCAAATACCTGATCACGGAAGCAGTGTCCCTGACCCAGCATTAATAAGTCTTCATCCACCAGTTGATGTGGGTCGATGCTTTCCCGCTCACACCAGGGGTGATCTTTGGGTAATACCACCACAAAGTTTTCGTCGTACAGAGGGCGGGTTAATACGTCAGGCTCGTTAAACGGCAGGGCAACAATAATGGCATCCAGTTCACCATCGCGCAGCTGGCGACGTAACACGCCGGTGTAGTTCTCTTCCAGATACAGCGGCATGGTGGATGCCTGCTGGTGGATTTGTGGCACCAGATGGGGAAACAGGTAGGGGCCAATGGTGAAAATGGCGCCCAGTTTCAGCGGTGTGGATAACTGGTCTTTACCGGCACTGGCAATTTCTTTAATCGCCCGCGATTCTTCCAGCACTTTTTGCGCCTGAGCAATAATTTGTTCACCCAGCGGCGTTACCGTGACTGAGCTTTTGCTGCGCTCGAAGATAGCAATATCCAGCTCCCCTTCGAGTTTTTTAATCGCCACGCTTAATGTTGGCTGGCTGACAAAACACTTCTCGGCGGCACGGCCAAAGTGACGTTCCTGGGCCAGGGTGACGATGTACTTCAGCTCTGTTAACGTCATGTCGTGCTCCGCTTTATTGTCAGATTGTATAGATTTGAGTTGATTGATTCATCTTATCTATAGATCTTACCGATGAGGTGCAGTGAAATAAAGACTGCTAGGCTAAATAAATCGTAGGATTTTCTGGAGGAAGGTGCATGGCTCGGATTCTGGTGGTAGGTGCCGGTGATATTGGCGGCCATTTAGCGCAGAAGCTGGTGGAAAATGGACATGATGTATGGGGGCTGCGGCGATCAGATCGCGCTATTGCTGATGGCGTGCAGTTGATTCAGGCCGATGTGGCCGAGCCGGAAACGCTGATCGATCTGCCAGAGGTGGACATTGTGGTGTACAGCGTGGCCTCTCCGGCGTTTTCTAAGGAGGGGTATCACACCTATTACTACAAAGGGCTGCGCAATATTATCCGGGCGGTGAAGCCGTCCAGCCCACAACGAATTTTCTTTGTGTCGAGCTCCAGTGTGTACCATCAGATGGATGGTGAATGGGTCGACGAAACCACCGAAGTACAGCCCACCAGTTTTGCCGGCAAAGAAATGCTGGCGGCCGAACAGGCACTGCTGCGTGATAAACTGCCGGGCACGGTGGTGCGCCTGACGGGGGTTTATGGCCCGGGCCGTAACCGCATGATTGAGCAAGCCAAACACGGCGGCCACTGTGACCCGGAACCACCCGTGTGGACCAACCGCATTCACCGTGATGATTGTATTGGGGTGCTACACATGCTGATTGAGCGGCAGCTTAATGGTGACCCGCTGGATGATATTTATCTCGCCACCGATGACGAACCAGCGACTTTATTCGACGTGCTGGAATGGATGAAAGATCGCATTGGTGATGTGGAGGATGACCACGATCTGCCCGAAGCCACCCGCCGTGCTAATCGCCGCTGCGCTAACAAACGTCTGAAAGCACTGGGCTATCGCTTCCGCTACCCAAATTACCGTAAAGGTTATGATAAGCAGTTGAATGAGATGGGGCTGATTTAGCCGGCTGCTAGAACTCTTGAGCCAGTCAAAAAGATCAGGCGGCCAGTGCCGAGTGCTGACGCCTGAATTCCCCCGGTCGCTGGCCGTATTGCTTTTTAAAGGCCTGACTAAAGGCCGCTTCCGAGCGATAACCAATCTCTTCAGCAATGGCATTTAATGCTGTGTTGGTTTCGATTAATAACCGACAGGCTTTTTGCAAGCGCACAAAAATTACGTATTGCAGCGGTGTCATACTGGCTAATTCGGTAAAGCGATTGGAAAACGCCGAGCGTGACATATTCACCAGCTGACCGAGATTCTCCACACTCCAGTCGTGGGCTGGGTTGGTATGAATGGCGGTGAGTACCTGATTAATTCGCTGGTCGGTAAAGGCGGATAAAAACGGAATGGTTTCGTCGCTGGCTTCCAGCGTGGCGCGGATCACCTGAATCAGAATAATCTCCGACAAGCGATTCACTATGGCATGAGCTCCCGGGTTCATATTGGCGGCTTCGTGGGCAATAAAGCCCACCGCGCTGTCTAACCATTGGGTGTTGTAACTGTTGTCGCCCGGTACATAGAGTTTTTTCGGCAGATTATTCAGCAACGGATGATCGGCGGAATCATCAAAGGCAAACTCACCACACACCAGGCAACAACCAGCACCGCCACCACCATAAATCAACGGCCCTTCGCCGCAATACGACACTTCGTCCAGTACCTGATCGAGCGGTTTGGCATGGGTCTCTGGTTTATCCGTCAGTTGATGGCTGGCTCCGTGTGGAATCACCACCAGATCACCATTGGATAAATGAATACCTTCGCTGTCACCGTCAATCTGCAGCCAGCACTCGCCACGAATCACAATATGAAAGCGCGCCACGTTTGCCTGAGCGGGCACTCCGACGCCCCAGGGTGCGGTTAATTCGGTACGAAAATACAAACTGCTGGAAAGGCGTAAAGTATTTAATACATCCGTCAGAGCATCCATAAAGTCACCATCGTTGTGTTAGCGGGCTGTTTAAACGCTACCAGACAGCTTGGGCTAAATCATGGAGAAATACAGAATTAAATACGATTTAGTTGTTTTTATGGACTATCTGACATGCGTCATACAAGTTTGTACGAATCAGTATGATTTAAAGTGTTTTTAATATTTTTCAGACGATATTTCTGGCTGATGATGAATGGGTCGCAGTTAAAGACATTTTTAAATTCAGACCTAAAACAATCAGGAGAATTCTGATGAAAATAACACAACGCTTAATGCTGTTTGTTTCAGCACTGATCTTTTCTGTCTCTGCTTTAGCAGGGGATTATCGCCATAGCGTTCCGGCTGTACAGGGATACGATGTGGTGTCTTATCAAACTGGTAAACGCCCGGTTCGTGGTAACGGTAACTTTGTGGCAACACATAAAGGGGCTACCTACCAGTTTTCCAGTAAAGCCAATTTAGAAACATTTAATAAAAACCCGGGTAAATATGTACCGGCTTATGGTGGCTACTGCGCATTTGGTGCCTCGGTTGGTAAAAAGTTTATTGGCGACCCGGAAGTATGGCGTGTGGTTGATGGCCGTTTATACCTGAATCTGGATGCTGGCATTCAGGATGAGTGGTTAAAAGACGTACCTGGCCGTATTAAAGCTGCCGATAAAAACTGGAAAAAAATCAAAGATAAATCTCCAGCTTCTTTATAAGATTTTTTATAGAACATCGTGACAATAAAGCGGGCAGAAAATAGCAATAGTTAGGGAAAGCAAAA
The DNA here is from genome assembly GCF_965226395.1 of Bacterioplanoides sp. Classification (GTDB taxonomy): domain Bacteria; phylum Pseudomonadota; class Gammaproteobacteria; order Pseudomonadales; family Oceanobacteraceae; genus Bacterioplanoides. Next base: position 2,051,945 of record NZ_OZ245358.1, read on the forward strand.
TCTGTCCCGCTTTATTGAATGAATAACGCATGAGAGAGAATAACAATGAACATTATTGATCATTTAAGTCTGGGTGTTTCCTGCATCACCAAAGCCACTGAATTTTATGATGGTTTGTTAAGCACACTGGGCTACGGCTGTTTAGCTACGACTGAAGGTTTTGCTGCCTATGGTAAGGATTCCGTTCAGTTTCTGCTGATGAAACCCGCTGATGGTAAAGATTACAGCGCCGGTAATGGCACACATATCGCCTTCGCCGCACCAAGCACTGAGGCCGTGGATAACTTTCATCAATATGCCAAAACCCATGGCGGCGAATGTAATGGCCAACCCGGGCCTCGCGCAGCTTACCCAATCCCGGATGTGTACACTACGTTTGTGATCGACCCGTTTGGCAACAAGCTGGAAGCCATTTATAACGGCTTTAACAAGTAATACGTTTTATCCCTTTTCTTTGTGTCCTGTCCTTGCGATCGCCTCTGTTTCCGGGTGGTCGCTTTTTTCGTGCTGATATAAAAATCATCGTCACGCCTGAGCCGGATCGTCTACACTGATATACAGAGTTTTTATTGCGAGATGGTGTTATGAGTAACAGCAGGGACGAGGAATACGACCTGAGTGATGGTCAGCGTCTGGCTATTCTGGAAAATACCGCCAATACCAACCGTAACATCCTGCTGGTGATGGCGTTGCTGGCACTGGTAGGGATTTCGGTGGCTATTACCGTGGTAGTGCTTAAGTTTGCCGAGCCAGAGGTGGTATACGCTCAGCAGCGTGACCTGGACTTGCTGACCAAGCAAGTGGAACTGTTAGAGAAAACCACGGCCGACTGGCAAGCCAACCTGACGGATATCAATACCGTGCTGGATAGCAGCAGTGCCTCAGCGTTTAAAGCGCAACTACTGTCTCAGGAGCAGAGTTATCAATTGCATCTGACCGCCCTGAAGGAAGGGATGCGTGATCTGGCACGGATGACTCCGGGGTCGCGTACCTGGCTGGAGATTTATAACGAAAAGATGGACGAAGCGCTGAAACAAAGTAAAGAGCGTCAGCGCCAGCTGGAACGGCTACAAACCAATCGGGTATCTGGTTTGGCGAAACCGCTTAGCGAATAAACGATTAGAGCCATAAATAAGTGGCATAAAGAAAGCGGTGCTGCCGAGTTGGCTGCACCGCTTTTTTGTTTGAACTGAAATGTTAGCCGCGATGATCCGACACAAACGGATTGGTCTGACGTTCATGGCCAAAGGTTGAGTTCGGGCCGTGGCCACAAATAAACTCAATATCATCGCCCAGCGGGAACAGCTTCTCACGAATCGACGCGATCAGCTCCGGATGGTTACCCTGAGGAAAATCGGTACGGCCAATGGAGCCGTTAAATAACACATCACCAACAAAAGCCAGCTTATTCTCTGCGCTATAAAACACCACATGGCCCGGCGTATGCCCCGGGGTATGAATAACCTGCAGCGTTACTTCACCAACCTGAACCTGGTCGTGGTCATCTAACCAGCGATCCGGAGTAAAGGTTTCCACCGCCGGGAAACCAAACATGGCAGACTGTTGAGGTAAACCTTCAATCCAGAATAAATCTCCTTTATGTGGGCCTTCAATCGGTAAATTCAGTTCTTTCGACAACTCTGCCGTGCCGCCAGCGTGGTCGATATGGGCATGGGTCAGCAGGATTTTGCTGGCACTGGCACCCATTTTATCCAGCTGTTGTTTGATTTTGTTGAGGTCACCACCGGGATCAATAATGGCGGCCTGTCGGGTGCTGTTGCACATCACAATGGTGCAGTTCTGGGCGAAGGCCGTTACCGGCACAACCGCTACGGATAACGCGGACATGGCGCTCTCTTATTTATCATCTAATCACGGGGGTAGGGTAAACGTAGGCTGGACTAAAAACCAGTAGTACTCAGCAGCATGGGGTCAGCACAGTGTTATATTTCCCCCACCGCGCCGAAGGGCCATCCATGGCCCTGCCGCCAGAACTGCTAACAAGAGTCGCGACATCCTGTCGCTGCTCTGGAAATATAAATCTGTACTGTCCTTATTCTCCAAAAGGCGTGATGCCATTTGGAGGAGAGGAAATCAGAACGGCTCAACTTTAGGGGAAATACCTGCAAACTGCGGCATGGTCATGCCTACGCTGGCATTGATATAGGTTGGATCGGCGACCACATAACGTTTGCCCCGATACTGCCAGGCATCGCCATTGACCTTGCTATTAAAATGAACCGCCGTGGCAATATGACCCGGAAAATCCAGAATAATGACATCCAGCCCCAGCAAATTCTCAGTCAGCCAGGCAAATAAAGCCGCACGGTCTTCACAGTCGGAATAAGGGTAATGCAGCGTCTCTAATGGGAAGAGATAGTTTTCCTGCTTAAATTGCTGGTCGTCGGTTTTGTATTTAAAAGCAGTTTGGACAAACCGTAATAAACGATTAACGGCTTCCTGCTCGCTTTGCCCGTCAACGATTGGACGCAATTGTTGTAACAAAGATTCCGCCGTGACAGCGGGTAAGCCCGCTTTAAAATAATTGGGCAGAGAGAGCTGCGGGAAGCTGTTGAAATAGTCTACATAACGTTTTGGGTAGCTGATGGCTAATTGATAGTCACGGTTATCATACTGGAATGATAGCGTTCGGTTTTCCGTTTTTCCCTGAGCAATAAAGGCATTTGGCTGGCTGAAATCTAACTGACCAGAACCGGCACTATGCTGTTTATCGTAGGTAAATACTTTGCCGGGTTTCAGTGATTTACCATTCAGGTTCACGGCATAATAACGCCTGTTATTAAGGTTGAAAAAAGTGGTGCCAAATAATTCCTGCTGCGATGGCAGCAATAAAAACAGATTGTTGTTATAGGCTACCCGAGCATCGTAGCCAGCTTTTACCAACAGAAACCAGGTGGTTAAGCGGCGGCTGGTTTGCTGGCGCAGCAGGCTACCGGCAAACTGATCAAACAGCAGAGCTGTTCCCCAGTCATTCAGATTTAATTGTTGTGCTGTTTGCAGCAGCTGATTGATGGTGGGCTGATGCTCCTGGCTGGCTAGGTATTGCCAATAGCCAGCAATTTTTTCACCGTTAATTTTACCGGCAAAAATGCGTTTAAAACTTTTGGGATATTGAATCGCCACCGGGTTGCCATAAAAGCGGAATTTGGCGGTGCGGATATTTTTGCTTTCCAGTTCGGTTGCCAGATTTCTATCTGTGCTATCCGGTTTTGGAACAGCAGGCTTCGTGACAGCTGGTATTGGAACGTCAGGTTTTGAAACGGCAGGTTTAGGTTTTACTGGTTTGGGCTTGATAACCGGAGCCGGTGTTTCTGCTACATCAGGCTGAATATCAGGTGCTTTTGGGAACACAGTTGGCTTGGGAGCCGGATCACGTACCGTTTCCGGCTCAACATTAACCGGCTGCCATTGTGCTTTGAGAAACTGAATAAAACTTTTGTCATTTTCATCCAGATAGCTCTGAAAGTTGTTCAGCTCTTTTTGCTTCCACTTCTCATATTCACTCAGCTGTGGCTTAGATGTAAGTTGTGATTCGGCCATCAGCGATGGGCTACTTAACAATGCTGCAGAAAACAGCAAAACGCTTTTGATCAGTATCTGTTTCATGATGTTCTCCTGCCAACGCTATTTAGGACGGGATATTACCAGGCCAACAAAAAAAGCCGGCAAACGCCGGCTCTTTTTAAGTCGTCATATAAAGACAGACTTATTCTTCCAAATTGGCAATTTCAGAAGCCAGTTCGTCAAAAGACTTTTCGGCCTGGAATTTTTGCCACAGGGCACGTTCGTTGTTCATTGAGGTTTTTAATGCCTGCTCAGCCAGCTGATTCAGGGTGTCAGCGTCTAAGCCCACCAGAACCACCATGCCACCGCTTGGGGTTGGCATCTGACGAAAGATTTTAGAACCCACTAAGGTTTCTTTGGTGATTTGCTTGGTTACCGAGGTGTTTACACGATCAACAGTTTCGCTATCACCAGCACCGGTGGTTTCGGCGTATTGCTTGATCATGTTCTGAACTTCAACTTTCATGGTTTGCGCCAGTTCAACACGAGCAGCCGTAGCAGCCATTTGTTTCATAAAGTTAGGGCCAGCACCGGACTTATCAGCGTAGCCAACTGCAGAAAGATCGACGCCGGCAACCGGAGCGCCACATACCCACTCAGGAGCAGCCTGACCTGAACCGTCAGCAAACACACAGCTGGCAACAGGTTGTTGTGGTGCAGGTTGGTTAGATGCACAAGCGACCAGCAAAGTCGCAGCGGCAGCAGCAAAAAGGTTACGAACCATCATTTTCCTCTCCTCGAGTGAAGCGGCAGTTTATAAAGAATGTTTGTCGAGAATAGCGAATGCTATGGCAAAATGCCACACAGATATCCGTCTTATAAAAGGACCCTTCAATGCGCCAGACCATAACCGCTTTCAACACAAAATTACGCGTCGTTATGATCGTTTTTTCTCTGTCAGCATGTACACAATTACCAGTAAAGCAGGGGCAACCTGAATGGTTGCTGAATCCCGGTGACGGGGTGGTTGCGTCCTGTGGTTTTCATATTAAGGGCCACTATGCACAACAGGAATGTGCCGTGCAGCGTGCCCGTGAGCGGCTGGCCGCGCGTCAGGGGGTTGAGGTAAGCAGTGTGTCTCACTTAACAACCCGGGTGCACAATGATCGGGAGCATGTCACGTTAAATAAAGAAACGCAGGAAACGGTCAGTCAGGTCACCGTCAGAACGCGGGTGAAAGAATCCTGGTACGACGTACAGCGGGATGAATATTATGTATGGGTGTTTGCTGAGTAACAATTAAATTGTTCATTAACAAATAGAGCTGAGGGGCTTTTGAAGCAGCGACAGGATGTCGCGTCCGTGCGGCAGGGCCAGGGATGGCCCTTCGGCACGGCGGCAAAAAGCGCCTCAGTTCTGTTTGTGCTGCCTTCTCAGAAAAACAGCAATTAGTGCTGATGACCACCTACACCATGGGCGTGTTTATGAGCAATTTCCTCCGGTGTGGCAGCACGCACATTAACGATATCCACATCAAAACGCAGCGCCTGACCGGCTAACGGATGATTGGTATCGACATCCACCATAAAACGGCCAACCTTCACCACGGTAACCTGACGTGTACCTTGCTCGGTTTCTACCCAGGCCACCATGCCTTTACGCCAGTTTGGTTTTTTAGCAGTGCCTGCACCTTGTAAGTGCTTCACCGGGATACGCTGCTCGTTGCCTTCCTTACGCTCACCGTAGGCATCTTTGGGCTCCAGCGTGAAGCTCTGTTGTTCACCGGCTTCCATCCCGGTCACGGCTTTTTCAAAGCCCGGAATCATATTCTGGTGGCCCTGCAGATAAGCAACCGGGTCGCCGCCGGTCGATTGTGTACTTTCAATCAGATTGCCCTGGTCGTCGTACAGGCTGTAATGCAGCTGGACGACGGTATCTTTTGCGATTTTCATAATGATCTCCTGTTTTCGGCGCGCAGTATCGGTGTTGGCTGCGGTTCTGGCAATGCTCTTGAACTCTCTGATCGCGTCCCCATATTTGAAGTTCAGGCTAACAGAATCAGGATTTAGCGATGACAACAATTGTATCCGTACGCCGCGGTGATGAAGTGGTAATTGGCGGCGACGGCCAGGTTTCTCTGGGTAATACCGTGATGAAAGGTAATGCCCGTAAAGTTCGCCGTTTGTACAACGGTCAGGTAATTGCCGGATTTGCCGGTGGTACGGCGGACGCGTTTACGCTGTTTGAAAAATTTGAAGCACAACTGCAAAAACACCATGGTCAGTTGACCCGCTCGGCGGTTGAGCTGGCAAAAGAGTGGCGTTCCGACCGTGCGCTGCGCAAGTTAGAAGCGATTCTGGCGGTTGCCGATCACACCGCTTCTCTGATCATTACCGGTAACGGCGATGTGTTGCAGCCGGAAGATGACTTAATTGGTGTGGGCTCGGGCGGTAATTTTGCCTTTGCCTCGGCTCGTGCACTGCTGGACAACACTGAATTAAGTGCCCGCGATATTGTCGAAAAAAGCTTAAATATTGCCGGTGAGATCTGCGTGTTTACCAACACCAATTTAACCATTGAAAGTTTAAACGCTAATGATGTAGCGGGAGCGAAATAATGAGTCAGATGACCCCGCGTGAAATTGTTCACGAATTAGACCGTCATATTATTGGTCAGAATAATGCCAAGCGTGCCGTCGCTATTGCTCTGCGTAATCGCTGGCGTCGTATGCAGCTGGACGCTGAGCTGCGCGATGAAGTGACGCCAAAAAATATTCTGATGATTGGCCCGACCGGTGTGGGTAAAACTGAAATTGCCCGTCGTTTAGCCAAGCTGGCGAATGCGCCTTTTATTAAGGTTGAAGCAACCAAGTTCACCGAAGTGGGTTACGTGGGTAAAGACGTGGAATCCATTATCCGTGATTTAGTGGAAACCGGCGTAAAAATGCTGCGTGAACAGGAGATGGAAAAAGTCTCTCTGCGCGCTGAAGAAGCGGCAGAAGAACGTATTCTGGATGCCCTGTTGCCACCGGCACGATCCACTTCGACCAGCTGGGATACTACTGAAGAGCCTAAGCCGGAAGATTCCAGTACCCGCCAGATTTTCCGTAAAAAATTACGCGAAGGTCAGCTGGATGATAAAGAAATTGAAATCGATATCGCCCAGGCGCCGAATGTTGGCGTAGAGATCATGGCACCTCCTGGCATGGAAGAAATGACCAGCCAGCTGCAGAACATGTTCTCCAACATGGGTGGCGAGAAAAAAACCACGCGTAAATTAAAAATCGCCGATGCGAAAAAGCAGCTGCGTGACGAAGAAGCGGCCAAGCTGCTGAATATGGACGAAGTGAAAGCCAAAGCGGTTGAACTGGTTGAGCAAAATGGCATCGTCTTCCTCGACGAGATTGATAAGGTCGCTAAACGTCAGGAAAGTGGTTCTGGTGGTGATGTTTCCCGTGAAGGGGTTCAGCGTGACCTGCTGCCATTAATCGAAGGCTGCACGGTTTCAACCAAATACGGCATGATCAAAACCGATCATATTTTATTTGTCGCATCTGGTGCGTTCCACCTGTCGAAGCCATCCGATTTAATTCCGGAATTACAGGGTCGTTTGCCGATTCGTGTGGAACTGGAAGCATTAACTCCGGGTGATTTTGAGCGTATTTTAACCGAGCCAAATGCTTCCCTGACGCAGCAGTATGTTGCTCTGATGGAAACCGAAGGGCTGGCTATTTCATTTGCCGATGATGCCATTAAGCGTCTGGCAGAAATTGCCTTTGAAGTGAACGAAAGTACTGAGAATATTGGTGCTCGTCGTTTGCATACTATTATGGAACGTCTGTTAGAGAAGATTTCTTTTGACGCAACCGATATGTCGCAAGCGGTAGTGATTGATGCGGCTTACGTTAACGAGCAGCTGGGTAATCTGGTGCAGGATCAGGATCTGAGTCAGTTTATTCTGTAAGACATTCTTACACTCATTTGCTCTACTCTGACTCCCACGCAGAACGCGGGAGCCAGACATAAAAAATGCCGCATTTGCGGCATTTTTTTATGTCTGGTAATTGTTGTATCAACCGATATCAGATTTTAAACCGCTCAACCAGAGTATTCAGCTGATCACTGCTTTGCAGCAGCGCCTGTGTTTCGCTCTCGGCTTTATCCATGGTTTGGTCAATATCATTACTGGATTGAACCACCTGAATAATATTGCCGTTAATTTCATTAGCGGCGGCACTTTGCTCCTCAACGGCTGAGGCAATCCCCATATTCATATTCGAAATCGTCGAGATGGCATCGTGAATACGGGCGATGGTTTCTGCCGCTTGCTGAGATTTCTCCGAAGTGGTTGCCGACGATCCGGCGCTGCGCTCCATGGCTGTCACCGCCTCACTGGCCTGCTCCTGAAGGGAGGTAATCATACGGTTAATTTCCTCGGTGCTCTCCTGGGTGCGTGACGCCAGGGTGCGCACTTCATCGGCTACCACGGCAAACCCACGGCCTTGTTCACCGGCGCGTGCTGCTTCAATCGCCGCATTTAATGCCAGCAGATTGGTTTGTTCGGCAATGCCTCGAATCACATCCAATACCGAGCCAATGCCATCGGTCTCATTACGCAGTTGGGTAATGACCTGTTGAGAATGATGAATGTCGTCGGCTAATTCGCTGATCTGTTGCTGAGTTTGCTGCATGATCAGAGTACTGGCTTTAGCATCATCATCGGCCTGACGTGCGGCATCAGCAGCCTGCTCGGCATTACTGGCGACTTCGCGGATGGTTTGCGTCATTTCTTCCGAACCAGTAGCAGCCATATCATTTTGCTGCAGCTGATTATTGGTTAGTTGGCGGATGGAGCTGGCAAAAGATGCGATGTCCTGTGAACCTGATGATACACGGCTGCTGGACTGTTTGACCTGGCTGATCACCGCCTGAATCTGTTCGACAAAATGATTAAAGGTGCGAGCGATCTGGGTAATTTCATCGTTACCCCGAATGGGTAGTCGACGAGTAAGGTCGCCTTCACCCCGGGAAATATTGTGCAATGCTTCAACCACATGATTCAGTGGTTGGCGAATGCTGGATGAAATCATCAGCAGAATAGTGATTAACAAACCCAGCACCAGAGCACTTTTTAAGAGCAGCGCCAGTAAGTTCTGCTGGAAAGCCTGTTCAACATCATCCAGGTACAAACCACTGCCAATAATCCAGTCCCACTGAGGAAAACGTTTCACAAAACTGGCCTTAGGCTGTGGTTGATCAGAACCGGCTTTGGGCCAGTCGTAACGCACAAACCCACCCTGGCTATGATTGCGTGCGGTAATAACAATCTCGCGATAAACGTACACACCGTTAGGGTCTTGCAGGCCTCCCAGGCTTTTACCTTCCGACTCTGGTTTAGAGCCGTGGATAATAACTTTGTGTTGGGAATCGTTAACCCAGAAATACTCATTACCACTGTAACGCAGCGCCCGGATGGCATCCCCGGCCAGTTTCTGAGCTTCGGCTTCCGATAAGCCTTGTTGTTGCAGGTTATAAAAGTGCTGAATCAGGCTGTAGCCAGTTTCAACCTGTTGTTGCAAGGTTTGTTGTCGCGCTTTTAGCAAGGAGTCGTGGTTCTCACTGATGTCTAAAATCTGTACAAATAAAATACAACTGATTGACGTTGCTAATAAAAACCAGAGTCTTGAGCGGATACTAAAGGTACGTAACCAATCCATTCAGGTCTATCTCCATATCTATCATGTGGGCAATTTTCGGTAAGTATAGAGTATGATTCTGCGGGCATATGGTGGTAGAGACGAAAACCTTAGAATTCCTTAGAATAACGATTCTGTTTTTAGGACATAACGATATGATTCCATCCTCCATTAAGGTACGTAAAAGCAGTCGCTGTATTGAGCTGGGCTACGGTGATGACGTCTATCAACTCAGTTTTGAGCTGTTACGGGTGTATTCCCCCTCGGCGGAAGTGCGTGGTCATGGGGTCGGTAATGAGGTGTTGCAGGTTGGTAAAAAAAACGTGGTGTTACTCAGCATGGAGCCTGCTGGCAACTATGCTCTGAAACTGGCGTTCGACGATGGCCACGACTCGGGCTTATACGATTGGCAGTATCTGCACCATTTATGCCTGAATCAGGACGAACTCTGGGCTGATTACCTGCAGCGTCTGGAAGACGCCGGACAGAGCCGCGAGACCGCCGCCATCAACTTTAAAGCCTTATAATCGCTTTCTGGTTATACTGTAGCCATCATTCACCGGTTGGGTGCGACTTCACGCTTGCAAACCTTCTTATTGCAAAACCTGCGCACCGACCTACGGACATTTCCGATATCAGGATTCCATGACAAAAAAGTCAAAACCTTCTCAGGGATTTAAAGACCCGAATGCCGCCGTCGAAGCGCAACGCTACGACAACCCGGTTGCCAGCCGTGATGCACTGTTGATGTTGCTGGAGCAGCAGGGCCATCCGATGACACACTCCGATGTCTGTGCTGCGCTGGGCGAAACTGATGAAGAGCGGGTCGAAGCACTGCGTCGTCGCTTAATTGCGATGTCGCGTGATGGTCAGCTGATCTCCAACCGCCGTAATCAGTTTATGCCGATGAGCAAAGCGGATTTAGTGACGGGCATGGTGATGGGCCACCGGGATGGTTTTGGTTTTGTGCTACGTGACGGTGGCGACGATGTGTATCTGTCGAATCGCCAGATGGGCAAGGTGTTTCATGGTGACAAAGTTGCCGTGCAGATTCTTGGCTTAGATCGCCGTGGTCGTCCGGAAGGCAAAGTTGTTGAAGTGCTGGAGCGTAATACCCAGCAGATTGTTGGCCGTTATTTCGATCAGGCCGGTGTAGGTGTCGTACAACCTGACAATAAACGCGTCAGCCACGAAATCCTGGTACCACCTGCTGGCCGTAATAAAGCTGAACACGGTCAGTTTGTGGTGGTTCAGATCACCCAACAACCACGTCCGGGTGCCTTGCCCATGGGTGAGGTGATTGAAGTGTTAGGCGAACATTTAGCGCCGGGCATGGAAATCGACGTAGCCATTCGCAGCCATAATATTCCGGCAGAATGGCCAGAGGAAGTGGTGGCCGAAGCCGCAAAATTACCGGAGCAGGTCAAAGCCGCCGATAAGAAAAACCGTATCGATTTACGTCATCTGCCGTTTGTTACCATTGATGGTGAAGATGCGCGTGACTTCGATGACGCGGTTTATTGTGAGCCAAATAAAAACACTGATGGCTGGCGTTTATACGTGGCCATCGCTGACGTATCGCATTACGTCAAAGTGAAATCAGCCTTAGACGATCATGCGTATGAGCGTGGTAACTCGGTGTATTTCCCGGGCTTTGTTGTGCCAATGCTGCCGGAGAAATTATCCAACGGTTTGTGTTCGTTAAATCCGGAAGTGGATCGTCTGGTGATGGTGTGTGAAATCACTATTTCGGCAGCGGGTAAATTATCCGGCTACAAATTTATGGAAGGCCTGATTCACTCTCACGCGCGGTTAACCTACAACAAAGTGTGGGACATGTTGCAGAAGCCATTAACCGAAGATGGCAAAGCCTGGCGCAAACATTATCGTCCGATTGTTCCGCATTTAGAAAATCTTTATAAGCTGTTTAAGCTGCTGCGCAAAACCCGTGAGCAACGGGGTGCTATGGATTTTGATTCCGTCGAAACCCGCATCGTATTCGATGCCGAGCGTAAGATTCAGGAAATTGTGCCAACCGAGCATAACGACGCTCATATGCTGATTGAAGAATGTATGTTGGCGGCCAACGTGTGTGCAGCCGATTTCTTCCAGCGTTACGATATCCCGGCATTATTCCGGGTGCATAAAGGCCCGAGTCAGGAGAAGCTGGAAAATTTATACAGCTTCTTAGGTGAATTAGGTTTATCGCTGCATAAAGGCAAAGAAGTTTCGCCAAAAGATTATCAGGCACTGTTGAAACAAATTGAAGACCGCCCGGATTCACATTTAATTCAAACGGTACTATTGCGTTCGTTATCTCAGGCCGTATACGACCCGGAGAACGAAGGCCACTTTGGTTTAGCCTATAAAGCCTATACCCACTTTACTTCGCCGATTCGTCGTTACCCGGATTTATTGGTACACCGTGGTATTCGCCATGTGATTCGCAGCGAAATTGAATGTCGCCATGTGCGTCGTGTGGAAGACGCCAAACCGATGCAGAAGTGGCGGATTTATCCATACGACACGGCGCGTATGATCAGCCTGGGTGAGCATTGCTCGATTACAGAGCGCCGTGCTGACGATGCTACCCGCGATGTGATGGACTTCCTCAAGTGCGAATATATTCGTGATCATATTGGTGGTGAATACGAAGGCGTGATTTCGGCGGTCACCGGTTTTGGATTATTTGTCGAATTAAAAGATATTTATGTCGAAGGCCTGGTGCATATCTCCACGCTGCAAAACGATTATTACCAGTTTGATGCGGTGAAACATCGGTTAGTGGGCGAGCGCACTCGTCGTAGTTTCCGCTTAGGTGACAAGCTTTGGGTTCGCGTGGTTGATGTTGATCTGGACGATCGTAAAATCGACTTTGAATTAACCACCGCACCTATGAATAAAAACCGCCGTAGTGCGGCTGACCTGCCAACCCCGACACGATTACCGCGTAGACGTGGCGCTGAGGGAGAAACTGAGGAGCTATTGCCTGGTAAAAAAGAGCCTGGTAAGAAAGACTCGGGTAATAAATCAGGTTCAAAACCACGCCGTTCCCAGCGTGACAGCTTTAAAAAAGCGCAGGCAGATAAAACTTCAGGTCGTCGTGCGGCGAATGATTCGGATGATGACGGCAAACGTTCTTCGAAAAAGCCGGCGGCGAAAAAAAGCGCCGGCAGAAAGCCAAGTAAACGTCAGAAACTGAATGCTAAAAAAGCCGGTGCCGCGACCAAAGCTAAGTCTAAAACGACAAAGGCTAAGCACAGCAAAAAGACGGCTCGTAAGCCCCTGAAGAAAAAGTAGTTCGTTTTAATTAACGAATTCAAAATAGCAGGGATTAAGTCGTAGAGAAGAAGTCAGTGTTTTTCAATAGCAGCAACAGGATGTTGCGGTAGCGCGGCAGGGCCAGGGATGGCCCTTCGGCGCGGCGGCTGAAAAATACTGGCTTTTTCTCGCTAAGAACAGAATCAAGTTGGGCTATTGTTTGATAGCCGGAGAATTAAAATGAAATTAGAAGCCGTTTATGGCTTACACGCCGTCACCACGTTATTACAACGCAGCGCCGATCAGGTTGTTGAAGTGTGGGTATTAAAAGGCCGCCAGGACAAACGTATGCAACGCGTGCTGGAGTTGGCCGAAGAACAGGGTTTATTAATTCGTGAAGCCGATAAAGGCTTAATGAACCAGAAGGTCGATGGCAACCATCAGGGTATTATTGCACTGCGTAAACCGGTACAAGGCATGAGTGAAAAACAACTGCCGGACGTGCTGGATAACATCGAAGGTCATCCATTTATTCTGATTCTTGATGGCGTGACTGACCCACATAATCTGGGCGCTTGTATCCGTACTGCTGACGCCGCCGGTGTGCATCTGGTGATTGCACCAAAAGACAAATCAGCACCGTTAAATGCAACAGCCGCTAAAGTTGCTTGTGGTGCGGCAGAGACCGTTCCTTATATTCAGGTAACGAACCTGGCGCGTACCATGAAAGAGCTACAGGAACGTGGTATCTGGATCGGTGGCACCGCTGGTGAAGCTGAGCAAAATATCTATCAACAGAATATGACCGGCCCACTGGCGCTGGTAATGGGCGCTGAAGGCCCGGGCATGCGACGTTTAACACGCGAGCATTGTGACTTTTTAGTGAATATTCCAATGGCGGGTGAAGTCAGCTCGGTGAATGTTTCTGTTGCCACGGGGATTTGTTTGTTTGAGGCAGTGCGCCAGCGTGGCTCGCTGTAATTTGCGAATTATCCATCTCTGAATAGCGCCGTTCTGGCGCTATTTTTATTTGGTCAATTGTCTTCGTTATAGGAAATAATCTGAGTTTCAATATCCATATTTTTATGCAGAACACGAATGACTTCTATATCTGTCGTTCCGGTAATACGGAAAAAGATGATATGGCTACCTTGAGGGAATTTTTTGTATCCTGAGCGGACATTATCAATGCCAGCAGCTATTTGAGGTGTTTCTGCCAGTCTGCCGAAAGCGTCAAATAGTTCGCCAATATAAGCTCTTTGTTGTTTCTTACCCCACTGGCGCAAGGAATATTCTGCAATCTTACGCATGTCAGCGTCGGCTGCTTTTGAGAGCCTGAATTTTTTCATGGGCTTATTTTTCCAGGCTATCCATAAATTCCTGATAGCTGTATTCAACAAAGCCACTTTGCTCACCTTCTAGCAGAGCGGCTCGCAGTTGCTTTACCTTAGCCTCTTGCTCTTCGAGAAGCCTTAAGCCTGCTCGCACGACCTCGCTGGCACTACCGTATCGACCATCGGTAACTTGTTGATTTATAAAGGATTCAAAATGCTGGCCAATCGTTACACTGGTATTTCGTGCCATTTGGATCACCCATGATGTATTACATATTGGTATATTTTGAGCTGCTTATGGTGGTAAGTAAAGTGGGTTGCCCGTATCCTCTTCTGGTGATAATTTAAACACTAAAGAAGATAGTAGGCATGCCGTGGCTGAAATAGTGTGCGTGCACGCTTTTCTGGAAGGGAATAAGATTGCTAAGGAAGGTTTCAGAGTGAACTCAGTTACTTACCGGAAGAAGCTTGAGATATTTTCGCCAAGATATAAGGCGCACATACGAATAAACTGTTATGTATCAAAGATATCAAAAAGGACCATTTAAATCATGAGAAGAGAAGCAATATATAACTCTGTATCTAGAATAATAAAAGATTTACAAGATTGTGATATTCAGGGGTTTATTGATAATATATTTGAGCATTATAGGGGGAGAGATAGTGAAAATAAAAATTCATTACCATTAAAAATCTTCCACAAATATATGCTAGCAACGAGCAATTATAGCGATGATGACATTGAAGTTTGCCGCATTATCGGCATTGACGATCTGCTGACCCCTGACTTTTGGCAAAACCTTTCAGAGCCATCAGGTCGTATCCACGAGGTTTATTCAAGTGTAAATTTCGCTCTAAATCACCTACCTAAGTTATTAATGCTATCAAAGCAACACTACGTACAAGATATTAAAGATCAATCTGGAGATATCCCTGAAGAACTGAAAGGTAAGACTTTATTAACCCTATTAATACTTGAAGATGATGAACAGTTCTCTAGCCCTAAACGATTAACGTCTGCATTGAGCTCTATCGCCGACTTGTACGAGGTGGTATCCACGATCGACAATGAAAGTCCAAATGAATTAATTGTACTTGCCTGTGATTCTGGCAGTGATAAATCTTTTGATTTTCTTGGTCTAGCAAAGGTAGTAGAACAAGTTAAAGAGATAATTATAACTATTTGGGATCGGAGAGTTTTGCATAGACATCGAGAGGCAAGTGAAACTTTAAGTCTGATTTCTGAATCTCTTCCCATATTGGAAAAAATTGATCGCTTAAAAGATAGCGGGGCTATAGAGCGAGAGCAGGCTGAGCTACTAAAAAGAAAGACTATTAGCGGAGTCACTCAGTTTTTTGAGGCTGGAGTTATAATACCAGAACTAGAATCAGAGAGTTCGCATGCACCTAAACAGCTTATGAAACCTGAGCCAAAACTATTAGTTTCCCCTTGGAGTCGAAACAAGGAAACACCTCCAGTATATGAAGCTGAAGCTGAGGAAGATACCAGTACTGAGCTCTCACCTGAAGAAGAGCAAATGCTTGATTTATTAATGAAAAAGGCAGGAAATATTGATAAAGGAGAAGATAAGTAACAAATTAAGCAAGCGAGACTGTGATTTTTCCCCGATAAAACGGACGCCGAAATCTAATTAAGTTGAGGTGTCCAATGCCGAAGTACAACAGCCCGAGAAAGACTTGGCTATATTTCAACGAGTTTAAAGTACAAGCCGTTCAGCTGAGTTTTACTCAGGTATCCAGGTTCAAGAAGTAGCCAATACACTCGACATTCATCCGTTCATGCTGTCGTGATGGCGTGACCGCCCCATATAGTCTGGATTGGTGGCACCCCCGGTGAAGTCGAGAAAAATATCTATCAACAGAATATGACCGGCCCGCTGGTTCAAATGATTCATGTATGACGCAGTGAGCGTTTTCTTGTGTACCTGATCGTGATGACCTGTGATAGTAGGATGCTTACAATTAATTGCTGTTAGATTTTTATGGTTACCACAATGAGTAAAGAAAAATTTGAAGAGGCGCTTCAATTAGCCAGTCAAGATGTTGAAGATGCACAACTGCGTCTCGCTGAAATGTATCGCGAGGGCATAGGTATTGAGAAAAATTTCGCTGAAGCCCTGTTCTGGTATGAAAAGGTAGCCTCCCAAGGGGATGCTCTTTCTCAGCTTCGTGTCGGGATGATTTATTTAATGGGTGACCTAGGTGTCGAGGTAGACGATTTAAAAGCCGAATACTGGATTCGAAAATCTGCTGAGCAAGAAGAGTCCTATGCTATGTATATGCTCGCCATGTTGTATTTTGATGGAACCCTGGAGGAATCGGGTATTCCTCAAGCTGTTTATTGGGCGCGTAAAGCCGCCGAGAAGGACAATATTGATGCTTTAGATTTGCTTACTTCACTTTATATTAAAGGGCATGGCGTTAAACAAAATTTTTCTACAGCTGTTGAGTATTGCCGCAAAGCGGTAGAAGCAGGGCATGTGGGTGCCCAAATGCGATTGGGCACGATGTACTTTCATGGTCGAGGTGTTGAAGCAAGTGTTGAACAAGGCCTTTATTGGACTGAGAAAGCAGCAGAACAAGGTAATAAATATGCGCAAGCCAATCTAGGTGGGATATACTATGAAGGGCTTGGCGTGGCACCGGATGCCGTTAAGGCGGTTGATCTTTTAAATAAAGCAGCTGAGCAAAATTTGGTCAAAGCCCAGCTTTATCTTGGTAGTATTTATGAGTATGGTGCTCACAATTTACCAGCCGATGTTTCAAAAGCGGCGTATTGGTATCGAAAAGCGGCCGAGCACGGAAATAAAGACGCGCTCACGCGGCTGAAAAATATGAAATCGGGAAGCAATCTCCGGCTGAGTATGAAACCAACACTCTACTTGGTTGAATGATCCCAGCGGGTCAGGAATCCATCTTGGCTCCTCCAATTTGCGATTGATAAACTATGATCTTGCCCCGATAAAGCCTACCTGAGTTATTGATATTTCTTTTTTCTGTAATATTCTGAGTTTATTGTTAGCAACCTAGAGCCGTGCACCAAATAACGACCAGAATGTAATGCAATCAAGGAAATGATATGAAATTACTTACTGCAGGTATGTTATTGCCATTCAGTATATTCCTGACTGGCTGTTTAGGCTCAAACGCCTCATCAGACCCAGAGTTATCAAGCCCTGTGGATCGTAATGATACTCCCGAAGCAACTTGCCTTGGTTATCCTTCGCCTTCTCTATCCGTAGCAGTATTTAACTCTCAAACTGAAGAGTCTATATCGACCGCTCTTGTTGAAGTTCACTCGATTAATTCCGATCTTCCCCCGGATGCGGCTATTTATCAAAATACGACAGGGAACTACTTTAATCAGTCGCCATTTCTGGATGGTAATCAAGTAGGGCTGGTTGTATCAGAGCCTAACTATCATACGTTCACGACACGTAATTTAGGCTTTCAAACGGACACGCGTTGTGCTGCTGGCTCTAATAATGACTGGGTTTATACCGTGTACTTATGCCCGTTAGGCACGGCGTGTATCTGATTTATTTACCTCACTTTTATTGAAAACGCCTTAATTTTTTACACCACCTTACCAGCCTCAGCAGTTATACTCCCCGGCTTCATTCAAGGGGGCGTTATGAAAATCTGGTTGTTGTTGCTGTGCTTTTTATTCCCATGCGTGCAAGCCGCTGAAGTTGACCAGTTTACCGACATCAATCATCTGAAAGACAGTTCGGCCGTGATTGAGGCTGAGGTGAATCGCCGTATTCAGTTGGCAATAGATAACGCCAATTCTTATTACCCTCAACCGCTGCAAAAGAAAAAACTGCATCATCGCAGACGTCCTCAATGTGACGTTGAGCGACTCTACGGCCAGTTGCGCTCGCAATTAGCACAACCATTAATTGGGCAGCTCGAAATTTTTGCCGAAGAATCGCCTCAGGTTGATAAACGTCGGGTCGGTTTTGAAGATTCGGTATACCGTGATTTTGAGCGGGTGGATGCTCCCAGTTTGGTGATCAGCGAGCGGGTAGCGGCGGTTATCCGTATTAATTATGTTTATTTGGGAAGTGACAAGCTCGGGCATTTTTTCACTGAAGGCAATACCTACTTTGAAATTACCGACCGGATGAGTGGCGGTATTGAAGCCGGGCTGCTGTATGGAGAGTGGTCCGAATCCTTATACTTTGGTGCGCAAACCACCGGTGTGTATTCATACGCAGATTTAGTCGCTAACTTTAATGGCATGCGATTCTGGAATCGTATTTTGGCACATTATGCCGACCCACTAACTCAACAATTTCAGTCGCCTTATATTGTTTGTGACCATCAGCGCTGGGTAAAAAAAACTCCATTTAATTTCGATGATTATGTCGATTATGGTTGGGACGAGAGTATTAACTGCTCGGCATTACGCACCCAAACATTATTACAACAGTTTGAACAACATCAGCCACGCTGTGATGGTGGTAAGGTGCCACGCCGTTACGGTAATTATTCTCGTCGTATGATTAACCGGGATGATTTTAAAGTGCTGCCGTATGATTTGCAGCCAGAAATTATTGCCGCTCGTCGTGCTTATGTGCATGAATGGAATCTGCCTGTCTGGGTGACAGAAACCATTCATGAGGTGCGCTTAGAGTTAGAAGCGTGGCGCGATCAATAAGCGGTTAGAATCAGAAGAAACGTAACTTCGCGGTTAGCTGGATATAACGGCTGTTTTCCAGCTCCAGCGTGCCGCTTTCGCCTTGTTCATTATCCAGTTTAATCTCCTGACCAAACTGCATACCGGCTTCACCGCCTAACCATAATGATTTATAAGCATTAAATTCTGCGCCGAAACCAAAGCGAAAGGCTTTTTGTTCAAAATCAAAGGTGTCGTTTTTATCACCCTGATTATAAACATGCCAGCTACCACCCTCGGGAGTCAGTTTGGCGAAGTAGTGCTGACGTTTGCTGGGTGAAAAACTGAAGCGCGAATATGGAAAACCAACCACCATACTTAAATATTTTCCGCTCTGGTAACGATAGTTGACCAGAGGTAATAATTTACCTTCACCAAAGCGGTGAGTGTATACCGCACCCAGGTTATAACCATGACCGTCAAGATCGCTGGTGTATTGAACAACAGCGTTGGCAGCTAAGTCATCAGTACCAAAGTTCTCCAATGACGATTTAACCCCTGGAGCAATATTAAAAACCCAGCGTGAGTTATTATCGTTTTTAATTAAATAAGTGATGGGCACATTAATTTCGTACAAGCGTTGTTTAATAGTGTCATCATCCGGGTTATTACGGATAGTTGCCGCTTTATCAAAACGGAATTCACGCTCTTTTAAAACAAAGCTATATACCCATAATCCATTGTCGATATCACCGGAGCTTCCCAGCGGTAGTTTCAGGCTGGTGTCGAGCTGTACTGACTCTGGTTCCGGGTCTGCATTATCAATATTGGTAATTTCGGATTTGTCGAAATAGGTGAAAATCAGGTGGCCGGAAGACGCCTCGGGAACGTAGTTTTCATCATCTCTGATATCTTCAGCAACACTGTTCAGGCTGCTCAGTGCCAACGAAACGGCGACGGCGGGTAACGCTTTCATGATTGCTCCTGCAACTGATGACTCCGGTTTCAGAATAACGACTGAAACCGGAGAAGTTAAGGCTTTATTATTTTTCCTTTTACAGCACTCTCTTTTACGACAGCCCCCTCTTACAACAACCCCAGTGCCTGCGCTTTGGCGCTTAATTCATCGCGGAATTGTGGGTGGGCGATACCAATCAAGGCTTTGG
Source organism: Bacterioplanoides sp. (assembly GCF_965226395.1). GTDB lineage: Bacteria > Pseudomonadota > Gammaproteobacteria > Pseudomonadales > Oceanobacteraceae > Bacterioplanoides. Next base: position 2,071,568 of record NZ_OZ245358.1, read on the forward strand.
CACGTTGCGGCAGGGAGAGCCCTTTCATATCCGCGCAGCCGTATTCTGTCACCACAAACTGAGTGTCCATGCGTGGGTCGGTTACCGCGCCGCCCTGTAACTGCGGCACAATGCGGCTGAGGCTGCCTTGTTTGGCAGTGGAGTGTAAGGCAATAAAAGACCGGCCACCGTTGGAGGCGTAAGCACCGCGCACAAAGTCGAGCTGGCCACCGGTGCCGGAGAAGGGGTGACCGGCCAATTGTTCGGCGTTAATCTGGCCGGTTAAATCGACTTCAATAGCGGCATTAACCGATACCATATTGCGGTTTTTCTGAATGATATTAGGGTTGTTTACCCAGGAAGCCGGATAGCCAACAATCGACGGGTTATCATCCATAAAGTCGTACATGGCTTTATCGCCCAGAGCCAGGGTAAACACGTGCTTGTGTTGCATCCAGTTTTTAAACCGGCCGTTCATTACACCCGCTTTAATTAAATCCACCATCGCCGGGCTGAATAATTCTGAGTGTAAGCCGAGATTTTTATGCTGGGTTAAATAACTGAGCACCGCATTAGGTACGCCGCCAACGCCCATTTGTAAGGTGTCGCCGTCGTGAATATGGCTGACAATTTGCTCGGCAATTAACGCATCGGTACGGCCGGGAGGTTTGGCGGCAATTTCAATCAGCGGGGTGTGATTTTCAATAATGGCATCCACTTCGGAAATATGTACCGAGCATTCACCAAAGGTGCGCGGCATATTTTCGTTCACCTCAACAATCACACGTTTGGCTTTGCGAATCACGCTGGCACCATAATCGGCATTGGTGCCCAGACTGAAATAGCCGTGTTTATCCATCGGCGATACCGTCACCATAAAGCAATGCGGTTCGATGGTTTCGGTTAATAAGCGGCCCACCTGATGAAAAGTGGCGGGCACAAATTCGAGCATGTTGCGCTGGGGTAATTTCTTCAGCGCTTCACGGTCGTGGCCACTCATAAACAGCGGACGAGGGGTTACCTGGTCGGCCAGCTCTGGCACCAGTAAGGTGTCACATAACGCCTGTGTACCGTGCATATAGTAGAGGTTGATCTTCTCCAGCTGGCGTTGTGTTAACGCCGTGGCAACACCCTGCATTAGTGCCGGGGGCATAGCGACACTCATACCCAGAATCAGGTTATCGTTATCGTTGAGGTAACCGGCAGCTTGTTCGGCCGAGGTGAGTTTTTGATCGTAAAGGCTGGCAATGTCCATCTGCGATTCCCGCTAACTGAGAGAAGATAAAGTAACTCCAGTCACTGTAGCAGCCTGTTATGGCCTGTCTATGAACTCTGTATGACAGTTTCATGAGGTGTATCAAGGACAGCTCAGATGGCCGACAAATTCAACATTGTTGTCAGCCAGACGCCTTAGTTACCGCTCAATGCTGTTATCGCTCAGTGCTGTTACAGTTTTTGTGCCATCAGTAACGCAACAATCAATAAACAAATACCGGTAAAGGTATCGAGCATTTGCCAATGCTTCGGCTCGCTGAGTTTTGGCCGTAATAATTTCGCCCCGGCAGCAATGGAAAAAAACCACAAGGCGGAGGCGCAACCAGCACCCACAATAAACCAGATAGGCAACGTTTGTTGTGCGCCAACACTGCCGATTAATACCACGGTATCGAGATACACATGTGGGTTGAGTAAGCTGATCGCCAGTACCTGGCCGACGCTGCGCCATGGGCTGCCTAATTCAATCCCTTCATTTGTGGTCAGGCTTTCGCCGCCTTGCCAGGCGCGATAAAACGACTGACCACTAAGCCACAACAAAAACACCACGCCCATCAGAGTGATTGCCGGAATCAGGTCGGGCATCCATTGCTGAATGGTGCTGATGCTGTAAACGCCAATGGCAATCAGAGAAATATCCAGCGACACACACACGCTGGTGATCACCCAGGGGTGTTCACCACGCAGGCTTTTATTCAGTACCCAGGCGTTCTGGGCACCAATCGCCACAATCAAGCCGAGTGTGACTAAAAAGCCGGTACTGAGAACAGTGATGATTTCGTTGAACTGAGATTCCACAAGGATGCCTTAGATTTGTCGTTGTTGGAGGGTTGGTGTTGAAAAGTGGCTGTTGAGGGTTGAATTGCGTGAACAATAGGGCGGACGCTATTATTAGTCCAACTCATAAATTTAATGGGATATAAGTTAATCTTATGATGGATTATCGCGCTCTGGAGGCGTTGTCGGCAGTGATTGAACACGCCGGTTTTGAGAAGGCTGCTCAGGTGCTGAATATTTCACAATCGGCGGTCAGCCAGCGGATTCGCCAGCTGGAATTTAAACTAGGCCAACCGGTGTTACTGCGCACCAGTCCACCGCGGTTAACCGAGTTAGGGCGTCAGCTCAGTAACCATTTGCAGCAGGTGAAGCAATTAGAGCAGGGCTTACGGGTCAGTGATGAACCGACGGCAGAGCTGAATATTCGCTTGGCGGTGAACGCCGACTCCATTGATACCTGGCTCGCTCCGGCACTGGCTGCATGCCGCGATAGTCAACGGATGAACTTTGATCTGGTAATTGAAGATCAGCGGGTTGGGCTGAAACGTATGAAAAACGGCGAGGTCATGGCCTGTATCTGCGAGAGCGCCCAGCCGGTTAACGGTGGCCTGGTGCAGAAGCTGGGCACATTGCGTTATATGGCACTGGCCAGCCCGGAATTTATCGCGCGTTATCGCGGAAAAACCCAAGGTCATCAATGGCTGCAACAGGCGCCGTGTTTACGCTTTAGTGGTGATGATCAGTTGCAGCATCAGTTTTTACAGGCGTTGCAGCTGGATGCTCCGGGGCGGATTCAGCGGGTGCCGTCGAGTGGTGGTTTTGTGCAGATGGCACTGGCCGGGCTGGGCTTTGGCATGATTCCGGAAATACAGGTAAAACATCATCTGGCGGCAGGAGAGCTGATTAATGTGACCCCCGACACTGTGCTGGATGTGCCGCTGTACTGGCACTACTGGCAAACCGAAAGCGATTCCATGGCGCAGTTACGCCATGCCAGTGCCCAACAGGCCGCCCGCGCGTTATTGCCGCTGTAGCTCTTTGTACGGGGTCAGAAAGTTATCGTGAATAATATCTTTATGGTCGTTGCGCAGCTTGTCGATATTGGTCAGGTATACCTTGCCGTGAATAATATCCAGATAACCACCGGCTTCGAGTTTTTTCAGCTCGCGGTTAATGCTCTGGCGTACCGTACCCAGCATGCTGGCCAGTTCATCTTGTGATAAATCCAGATAACGGCCTTTCTGATTGCTGCTGGTATGGGTGTGGTAACCACGAAATAACATGCTGACCAAGCGCTTTTGCAGCGGCATAGCCCGGGCTTCCACCAACAATTCATACAACACCCGAACCTGACGATTGTACTTGTGGCATAAGCCATAAGCGTATTCCGGATACTGCTGATACAGGGCCAGAAATTCGTCACTGGGCAACACCCGCAACACACAATCGGTCGAACATTCGACGTTATAGGCACTGGGCATACCGTCGAGTACGGCTGTATCACCAAAGGTATCACCGGCTGAGATCTTCGACAAAATAATCTCACGACCGTTTTCGGTGTACGACGAGATCTTGGCTTTGCCACTTTCGAGGCGATACACCTCACGCACCGGATTGCCCTGAAACACCACAATATCCCCGGCCTTGTAATTGCGGTCGGCGGAACGCTGCCACAGTTCGGCTTTCAGCTCATTGCTGATTTCAGATACCGGATCAAGAACGTGAGAAATGTGTTTCATAGTGTTGCTCGTTAGTGGCACAAATGCTGGCTAGCTGTACAAAAGCTGTTAATGGCACAAATACCGTTTAGCGGCACAAGTACATTTTTGTAGCACAAGTGCCGTGCCTTAGGGTCAATACTGCGCAAATAATAACATGGCCCGAATTGATACACTATTTGTCTGTCACAAAAGTGACAGACGACACACTTTGTTGTTTGACATGATCGCGCCCAAATTTGGCGGCCAGTAACTGGCCGTCAGCCATAAAGATCATTCTGGTGCACCCCGCACCGGCATAAACATAACAACGCAGGGTGAAATAATGGCTGTAAAAGCTTTCGCAAAACTGCCACTGGTTCTGGCCATCAGCAGTGCCGCTTCGGTACAGGCTGTTGAGTTCAACTTTGGTGGTGTTCAGGCCCAATGGGATAACACCATTAGTTACGGTATTGGCTGGCGTCTGGAAAAGCCGCTGGATGAACAGGTTCATCCAGGCAACGGTGAAGCGGTGGGTGTTCGTGGTGAAGCGTCTTCGTACAGCTTCGACGACGGTACGCTGAACTACAAAAAAGGCGACGTTTACACACACGTGGCTAAGTGGACCACCGAGCTGGAACTGCAATACGACAACTATGGTGCATTATTCCGCGGTCGTGCGTACTACGATGCTGCCATTATGGACGAAACGCCGGAATTTAAAGATTACAACAGTGAAACCAAAGAAAACGCCGGTCGAGATTTCGAGCTGCTGGATGCGTATGTTTGGGGTGATTTCTATGCTGGCGATACACCCATCAACGTACGTTTAGGTCGTCAGGTAATCAGCTGGGGCGAAAGTACCTTTATTCAGGGTGGTATTAACAGCATTAACCCAGTCGATGCATCGGCTTTCCGTAAGCCAGGTGCTGAAATTAAAGAAGGGTTATTACCGGTTGAGATGTTGTACACCTCCATTGGTTTAACCGCCAACACCAGCTTAGAGGCTTTCTATCAGCTGCGTTGGGAAAAAACCAAGCCAGATTCCTGTGGCACCCTGTTCTCCACTGCTGACTTTGTTGCCGATGGCTGTGGCCCGGTAGTACTGGGTGGCACTGAAGATGAGCGCGAAATTCTGCAACGCTATTATGCTGAATTGGCTGATCTGCAGCGTTTTGATCCAGCGAATCCAACCGACCGTACACGTATCTTTACTCCGGTTGCTCAGCGTTTAGAAGATGATGAGCCAAGTGATTCTGGTCAGTACGGTGTGGCATTACGCTGGTATGACGATGAGTACACCGATACCGAATACGGCTTCTACTTTATGAACCTGCATAGCCGTCTGCCATTAATTGGTGGTGTGACGTCTAACCTGAATCAACTAGCTTTTGCTGCTTCGGGTGACCGCACAGCGTTTCAGGGCTTAGTTGGTCAGGCTCAGGCAGCTGCAGCAGCAGGTAATGCAGCTGAAGCACAACGGTTACTTGGTGAGGCACAAACAGTGTATCAGCGTAATCTGGTGAATCCTAATCCGGTTATTAACGGTAATTTCCCGTCGTATCAGATTATTTACCCGGAAGATCAACAGATTATGGGTATCAGCTTTGCGACAACCGCAGCCACCGGTGCTTCGGTTTCGGGTGAAGTCAGCTATAAGCCGGATACACCATTACAGTGGAACTCACTGGAGACACTGGTAGCCGGTGCCGGCATTCCAACCTCACGCTTGTACCAGCGTCGCCTGGAAGAAGTGGGTGGGGATGAAACTCAGATCTTTGGCCAGCAATTCGAGGCCTTTGATGAGTTTGATGTTTGGCAAGCACAAGTTAGCTATATCCAGACCATTGACCGTATTTTTGCCGCGGATCAGTTAGCGATTGTGGCGGAAGTGGGCGTTAACTATATCCCGGATCTGCCAAGCTTGGATGATGCCCGTTATGGCCGTCATGGTGCTTATGGTTTAGGGGATAATGCCGGTGTCTGGACTGTGAATGACACTGTTCCTAACCCTGCTCCTAACTTTAATTATTGTGAAGGACCATTGCCAACATCTAATGGTCCACTGCCTGTTGCTCCTAATATCACGCCGAAAAACTGTAATGACGAAGGCTTTACCGATAAGTGGTCTGGCGGGTTACGTTTACGCACAACTCTTAACTATAACAATGCCTTTGCCGGTGTTAATGTGGCGCCGCGTTTATCCGTCGCTTACGACCAGGGTAATGGCCCGGAGCCAGGTTCTCAGTTTATTGATGATCGTTTAACCACGGGTCTGGCGGTTGAATTTGTTTACCGTAATTCGATGTCAGCTGAAATTGCTTACACCAACTACAGCGGCGGTAAGTACAACATCCTGAAAAATCACGACACCTTAAATCTGTCGGCTAAATATTCTTTCTGAGGCAATAATAATGGCTAAATTAAGCACATTTGCAAAATTGGTTGCCGCCGCTCTGGTTAGCCAGAGCGTGTTGGCAGCAACGCCTGAGCAATTAGGCAACGAACTGACGCCAATCGGCGCACCCAAAGCGGCTCAGGGCGACATCCCTGCATGGGACGGTGGTTTATACACCGCGCCTGAAGGTCACAAGTTGGGTGACAACCTGCCGAACCCGTTTGCAGACGAAAAACCTCTGTTTGTGATCACTGCTGAAAATGCAGAACAGTACAAAGAGAAACTGAGTGAAGGTCAGCTGGCGATGTTTAAGCGCTACCCGAACTCTTACCGTATTCCGGTATACCCAACTCACCGTACGGCAGCGTTCCCACAGTCGGTATACGATGCAACCAAACAAAATGCGGGTACCGCACGTCTGGTTGATGGCGGTAACGGTGTTGAAAACTTTGCAGAAGGTGGCGTGCCATTCCCGTTCCCCGAGAACGGTCTGGAAGCGATCTGGAACCACATCGTACGTTACCGTGGCGGCAGCCTGATCCGTACCTCGGTACAGGTAACACCACAGGCTGATGGTGTGTACACGCCGGTTCGTTTCCGTGACGAATACACTTTCCGTCAGAATCTGGAAGGTCTGGATCCAAACAAAGATAAGAACGTACTGTTCTACTTCAAGCAGGACATTTTATCGCCAGCACGTTTAGCCGGTAACGTTCTGTTGGTACACGAAACACTGGACCAGGTAAAAGAACCTCGTCGTGCCTGGGTATACAACGCTGGTCAGCGTCGTGTTCGTCGTGCGCCACAAGTTTCTTACGACGGCCCGGGTACCGCGTCTGACGGTATGCGTACCACGGATAACTTCGATATGTTTAACGGTGCGCCAGATCGCTACGACTGGAAACTGGTAGGCAAACAAGAAATGTACATTCCGTACAACTCTTACAACATCAACAGCAACGAACACACGCTGGACGATGTGGTAAAAGCCGGTCACGTGAACCAGGATCTGGCACGTTACGAGCTGCACCGTGTATGGAAAGTGGAAGCAACCCTGAAAGAAGGCAAGCGTCACATCTATGCAAAGCGTACTTTCTACATCGACGAAGATACTTGGCAGATCGCTGCGGTTGATCACTTCGATGGCCGTGGTCAGTTATGGCGTGTGGCTGAAGCGCACAACATGATGTTCTACGATTATGTCGTTCCTTACTTCGCGTTCGAAGCTCTGTACGATCTGAACTCTGGCCGTTACTTGGTACTGGGTCTGACCAACGAAGAAGAAAACGCTTACGACTTCGGTGTTAAGCGTAGCCACAAGCAGTACACCCCAGCAGCACTGCGTCGCTCTGGCCGTCGCTAAGGCTGATTCAAAGATTCGACCATCTTTTGGCCGCCCTCCGGGGCGGCTTTTTTTTGCCCGTCGTTTACTCCTATTTTTTGCCCGTCGTTTACTCCTATTTTTTGTCCGTCGTTTACTCCAGTGGAGCCATCCACTTATTATTGGCCTATGGCACAGCAAACAGGAGAACGCAGTGGAACTTGCCTGGTGGAATGATTTATTAGCGCAGAATTACGATTGGTTCTGGGATGTCAGTATTGCGCTGACCATTACTCTGGTCGCCGGACTTGGCTGGCGCATCGCCCGTAAACGTATGTTGCAGCTGGCCGGAAAAACCAGAAACCGCTGGGATGATGTGGTGATCGACGCCATTGGCATTCCGATCAACTGGATTATTTTTGCCATTGGCATGACCTGGGTGGCGGATATTTCTGCTCGTCATTTCTCGTCGGAAATCGTCACCAGTATTCCAGTGGTGCGCCAGTTATCGCTGATTATTCTGGTGGCCTGGGCCATCTGGCGCTTAATTAACCGGGTTGAACATCGTCAGATTGATAAAGGTTCTGACCCAACCACGGTGCAGCTGGTGGGCAAAGTTGCCAAGCTGGTGGTGACGGTATTAATTGTGTTGCCCATCTTCCAGTTATTGGGCATTTCCATTTCCGGCATTCTCGCCTTTGGTGGTGTAGGCGGATTAATTGTGGGTATGGCCGCCAAAGATTTACTGGCTAACTTTTTTGGCTCCATCATTGTGTATCTGGATCGCCCGTTTAAAGTCGGCGACTGGATTCGCTCACCGGATCGCTCGATTGAAGGCACAGTAGAAAAAATCGGCTTTCGGGTGACATTAATCCGTACCTTCGATAAGCGTCCCTTATATGTGCCCAACTCGGTGTTTACCAATATCTCGGTGGAAAACCCATCGCGTATGTTAAACCGCCGCATCTATGAAACCATTGGCGTGCGTTATCAGGATTCTAAAAAACTGCCCGCGATTATTAAGGCGGTGCAGCAGCACTTGCGTCAGCATCCGGATATTGATGCTGAGCAAACGCTGATTGTGAATTTCAATAGCTTTGGTGCCTCCAGCCTCGACTTTTTTGTGTACACCTTTACCAAAACCACTGACTGGATTGAGTATCACCAAGTGAAACAAACCGTGCTGTTAGAAATACTCGATATTATTCATCAGCACGATGCCGATTGTGCCTTCCCAACCCGAACATTACATGTGGAAGGAATGCAGGTAGAAAACTTGCCGCCAGCACTAATGGCGAAATAAGGAATCAATACAATGTCTGCTTTTGAAAAACTCATTAAACACTCAAAAAAAGTCTCCAACTTCAGCCATCTGGCTTCTATCTGCGGCTGGGATCAGGCGTCCATGATGCCAGCCGGTGGCGCCGAGGCTCGCTCTGAAGCCATGGCCGAATTGTCGGTGCATATTCACGGGTTACAAACTCAACCTCAATTAGCCGAGTGGTTTAACGACGCCGAAAATGAAGCGTTAAATACCGAGCAGCAAGCCACCCTGCGGGAAATGAAACGCAGCTGGCAACAAGCTAATGTATTGCCCGAAGAGCTGGTGGAAGCACAATCGTTAGCGGGTTCTAAATGTGAACACGCCTGGCGCAGCCAGCGTAAAGAAAATGACTGGGTTGGTTTTGAAAAGAACTGGGCTGAAGTGGTTAAGTTATCCCAGGAGGAAGCAAAGATTCGCTCTGAGGCTACAAACCTCTCTCCGTACGATGCCATGCTGGAGATCTACGAGCCGGGCACCAGCAGTGCATCGCTGGATATTGTCTTCGATGATGTAAAACGCTGGTTGCCTGAGATGATTGATCAGGCAATTGAAAAACAAGCGTCAGAGTCTTTAATTACACCCAGCGGTCGCTATCCAACGGCGCAACAAAAAGCGCTTGGCCTGGAAGTGATGCAGCTGCTGCAGTTTGACTTTAATCACGGCCGTCTGGATGAAAGTGTGCACCCGTTTTGTGGCGGTGTGCCGAGCGATGTGCGCTTAACCACCCGGTATAACGACAGTGAATTTGTGCAATCGTTAATGGGCATTGTGCACGAAACCGGTCATGCTCGTTATGAACAAGGTCTGCCCAAACATCTGGCCGCGACCGCTGCCGGTGAAGCTCGCTCGATGGGTATCCATGAATCTCAGTCGTTATTTTTTGAGATGCAATTAGGGCGTAGCGCAGCCTTTATCGAACGGCTCGCTTCCTTATGCACTCAACATTTCACCAATCAGGATGCTGCTGTATTTGCTAACGACAACCTGCAAAAGATTTATACACGGGTGCAAAAGGATTTTATTCGTGTCGATGCCGATGAATTAACCTATCCGGCGCATGTAATTCTGCGTTATGAAATTGAACGCGATCTGATTAATGGTGTGATTTCCTATAACGATGTGCCGGAGCTATGGGATACCAAAATGCAGCATTATTTAGGCTTAAGTACCGCGGGTAATTACCGTGATGGCTGTATGCAGGATATCCACTGGACCGACGGTGCCTTTGGTTATTTTCCGAGTTATACCTTAGGTGCGATGTATGCAGCTCAGTTTATGGCCAGCATGGAACAAAGTGTGGATGTGCAGGGAGTGATTCGCTCTGGTGATCTGACACCAATCTTTGATTGGCTACAGCAAAATATCTGGAGTAAAGGCAGCTTATTAACTACTGATGAGTTGGTAAAACAAGCAACGGGTGATGTGCTTAATGCCAAACATTTTAAAGCGCATTTGCAGCAAAGATATTTAAATAAATAAATAACCGACGAAAAAATTATTAAAGAAAGCTGAGCCAGCGCTAAGCGCTGGCCAGATACTTTTCAGTTTCCTGCCATAACTCTTCAGCCAACTGACGGCTGCGGGCTTTTTTGCTACAGCGGTGCGGTTTATTTTTATAAAAATATTTACCGTTTAACGCTTTCACCGCTGGGTCTTCCGCCAGATACACAATGGCTTCGGCCGCTTTGGCAGGCGCTAATAAAAACTGCGAAATAAAATCGGCAACCCGTTGGTTTAAATCACGCCCTAAGCCGGTATTCACAATGCCTGGATGGAAGCAGGTAATGGTGATACCACTGTCGGCATAGCGCTTGGCAAATTCCCTGGTAAATAAAATATTGGCGAGTTTTGACTGCCCATATCCCCAGATTACCCCAAAATAAGGCAGTTTGGCGTACTTCGGATGGGTGAAGGAGGCAGGTTCAATACCTCCGGCCCAGTGGGCATCCGAAGCGGTAACTACAATGCGTGGGTCTTGTGACTGCTTCAGATTTTCCAGCAGTAGCCGGGTCAGCTCAAAATGGCCCAGATGAGTGGTGGCAATCATAGATTCATAGCCGCCGTGTGTCATGGCATAGCTGCGCCCACTGAATAAGCCTGCGTTTAACGCCAGAATATCAATGCTTGGCATCAGCTGCTGGATCTCACCAATAGCGGCACGCACCTGAGTAAAGTCACTCAGATCCAGTGCCAGCGCGATGGCTTCTCCACTGCCTTCTGATTGATTCAGAGAGGCAACAGCCTGTTGCAGCTTTTCTGGATTCCGGGCAATAACCAGAACCCGATATCCTTTATTGCAGAAGTGCTGGGCGGCAGCAAAGCCAATACCGCTGCTGCCTCCGGTGATAATCACATTTTTCATACCTACCTCCGGTTCCGTGCTTGAGTTTATAGCTGTCGTTGTTTTTATATCTGTCGTTGTTTTATAGCTGGGAGCGTATCATAGCGATCACGGCCACTCTATTTAGCGGCATTTTCTCGCGGGCGAATGCGCACCTTTACGCCTCTGCTGAGGTATGATAAATGGCTATTTTTCTAATAAGACAAACAGGTACAAGCGATGGCAAAGACAATGCGTGGCGTGCTGGAAGCCTTTAATGAGGCATTTTCCAATCAGCGTCTGGATGATGTGATGGGCTTTTTTGCCGACGATTGTGAGTTCCGTGAGATGAATGGCCATACCGCCAAAGGAAAAGCGCAGGTACGTGATGCTATCCAGACGATTTTCAGCGGCGCTTACGGCAAGCTGTCGTTTTTCGAAAACCGCATGATTATTGATGAAGAGAAAAAGGAAGTCTGTTTCTCCTGGAACTGCCAGCACGACATGATTCCTTCTGCTGATATGAGCCTGAAAGATAAAATCACCGCGGCGTTTATCAAGCTGGTTTATGGCCAGACTTTTTATTGGCAAGGGGTGGATTATTTTATCTTTGATGACGATTTAAACATCACCAGCAAACAAAGTTATGGCCGCGCGGCGATGCCTAAATTTGTGCGTGGCGCGGCACCGCGTTAATGCTTTCTGGGCAGAGTAGCTATGACAGATAGAAAAAAACATCACCATGCGCCCAAAGGCGGTTTTCGTAACAACGAACCAATGCAGATGTACCATCGTTCTTTATGGAATGTCTTAAAGTGGAAGCTGTTTGAAACCTTACCTAAGCCCAGCTCGGTGCCGGTGGTGGAAGATGATTATTCCGTTTTTAACCGCAGTGAAGACTCACTGGTAAGCTGGATTGGCCATGCGACCTTTTTAATTCGCCATAACGGCCTGAATATTATTACCGATCCTCACTTCTCTGAACGGGCGTCGCCGGTACAGTGGGCTGGGCCAAAGCGTTATTCTCCGCCCGCCATTGATATTGATGCGTTACCTCATGTGGATGTGGTGGTGATTTCACACGACCATTACGATCATCTGGATCGCCTCTCGGTGTTAGCCATTCAGAAAAAGCAGTCGGATAATCCGCCGTTGTTTATGTTGCCATTAGGGCTGGGTAAGTGGTTCGACAAAAAAGGCATCCGTAATTGGGTCGAGCTGGATTGGTGGGAATCACATACTCATCAGGGCTGGACGTACACCGCGGTACCTTGTCAGCATTTCAGTGGCCGTTCCATTCGCCAGGATCATACCTTGTGGTGTGGTTGGGTGTTTGAGGCCGATAGTGAGCCAGACACGCCGAACGAGCCGGGCAAGCGCTTTTATTTTGCCGGAGATACCGGCTACAGCGGTGATTTTAAAGCCATTGGTGAACGGTTCAGCTATATGGATATGGCGATGGTGCCGATTGGTGCTTACGAACCGCGCTGGTTTATGAAAGAGATTCATGTAAATCCGGAAGAAGCGGTGCATATTCATAAAGACGTGGGCTCTCGTTTATCGTTGGCAATGCACTGGGGCAGCTTTATGCTGACTAACGAACCTATGTTGCAGCCGCCGGAAGATTTACAACAGGCGAAGCAGCAGCAGGGTGTGGCTGATGAGGAGTTTATTGTGATTAAGCCCGGTAAGATCACCCCGCTGTTCTAGCAGGCTGTTGAAAAACTACTTACGTTGCCATAACTTCGTTAAAAATCAGCTCAAAATGCTCATTTATTGCCTATAAACTGCGCGTTTTCGCTGATTATTAGCTTGCGCAGCTCTAAGGAGTGCCTTGTTCTGGCTGCCTCAGAAACATTTTTCAGCAGCCTGCTCGTAGGCTACAGGGGCTTTTGATTAAGAAAACTAATCATCATCTTTAAAAAGATCAATTTAACGGATGATGTTCAGATCTCTACTATAGTTCCTGTTCTTACTACTTATGTTTTTACTTAATCAGGCCTTCGGGCACATGATTCACTTAATGGAGTTAAACCATGATCAACACAGAAATTAAGCCGTTCAGCGCTACCGCTTTCAAACAAGGCGAATTCGTAGACGTAACTGAAGCTGACGTGAAAGGTAAGTGGGCAGTATTCTTCTTCTACCCAGCTGACTTCACTTTCGTATGTCCTACTGAGCTGGGCGACGTAGCTGACAAGTACGAAGAACTGCAAAAGCTGGGCGTTGAGGTGTACTCCGTATCTACCGATACTCACTTCACTCACAAAGCATGGCACGATGCTTCTGAAACCATCGGCAAAATCAACTACTACATGCTGGGCGACCAGAACGGTAGCATCACCAACAACTTCGGTGTAATGCGTGAAGGCCAAGGCCTGGCAGACCGTGCTACTTTCCTGATCGATCCAGATGGCGTTATCCAGGCAATGGAAATCACTGCTGAAGGTATCGGCCGTGACGCAGACGACCTGATGCGCAAAGTAAAAGCGGCTCAGTACGTTCGCAACAACCCAGGTGAAGTTTGCCCAGCTAAGTGGAAAGAAGGTGAAGAGACTCTGGCTCCTTCTCTGGACTTAGTAGGTAAAATCTAAGCAAAGCTACCTGCGTTGCCAGTGCAGCGTTAAAAGTCAGCTCAGAATACTCACTTAGTGTACTAAGCTCCGTTTCTTCGCTGACTTTTGCCTTGCCCTGACTGCCTCGCCAACGCTTTGTTGTGCAGTGAGATCGTATTCTCATATGCTGTGCCAGAAGATGTTCTGGTACAGATACAAAAAAGCTCCGCTCTATAGCGGAGCTTTTTTGTATGTGCAGTTTGGTAATAGAGGTTGCTAGGCGGCCGTAGCGGGAACGATGGCAATTTCATCCCAGTTCACAATTGGCTTTTTTTTACCGTTGCCTTCCTCAAATGCGACAAGATGAAAGTCAGCCATGCGTGATAGGGTGCGGGAGACATTCGCTTGTTCTCTCGATACTAGCTTGGCTAACTCTGAGATGGTTTCCGGGTGGTGCGTACGAATCGCTTCGATCATCGCGTAGTTATCTTTGCTCAGCAGGCGTCCGATCGACTCCATCGAACTGACCCACACTTTCGGGTCATCTTCCTTAGGCACAATACGGCCAGCGGCGATATCAATGGTGCGCTGACGAATATATTGCCCCGATGCTATACCAATAACTAATTTCACCATGGTTATCTCCTCTGTTTATCCAGAGCTATTGCTTCATCAACAGCAATCCAAAAGTCCGTCAGGAGCTTTTCGGCTGTTTCATACTCATAAGGGACAACAACCCTAACATCTTTGAATTTGTGCTTATGATCCCAGCGTGTCACTTTTCTATGGTGGCTGAATTTGCCTTTCCTTTTATCTTCAATGGCATGAGCATTATCAAAACCCATCAAGCGCTGATTGTCTTTGTCGTGCAAGGTGAGGGAGTATTTGATGCCATTAGGGCGGCCTTCGGTAATATCCGCCCGAATCGCGGAGAAACGAGCAAAGTATTCCAGCTCTGAATCCGCTTCAATAATCTCACCATCCAGCATCAGAAGGTTTTCTATACCAGCATCCATGTTGGCTCCTTGATTATTTAATTAGATTATATCACCAAGTGATATATTTCAACTGGCTAACCTCATTCCTGTTGTACAAATGCTTCGATTAGATTTCTTAATAACCCATCGTTAGCAAATAACTATCACCATCTTTAAAAACATTGATTTCATATATTTTCACTGGCTGGCTAATATAACCCTGTACTTTGAATTAAGCAGCGCACATCACTGAGTCGAACTTACATTAACGAACTCAGCCGCGCTGAAACAAATCTGATAAGGAGCTCGACATGCTTGACGCTACGATGAAACAACAACTGGGCGCTTACCTGGCCAATCTGCGTAATCCGATTGAGCTTCAGGTATCGGTCGATGGTTCTGACAAGGCTCGTGAATTAGAAGAGCTGGGTCGTGAGATTGCAGAATTACATAACGATATTGCGTTAACCGTTACCGAAGAGGCGATTAACGGTCGCTCTCCAGTAATGACGGTTGCCAAGGCTGGCCAACCAGCACGTGTTACTTTCGCTGGTGTACCGCTGGGTCACGAATTTACCTCTCTGGTGTTGGCACTGTTACAAGCGGGTAGCCACCCGTCAAAAGAAGATCAGGCATTACAGGATCAGGCAAAAAGCCTGACCCGTGAGCTGAACTTTGAAGTATATGTATCGCTGTCGTGCCATAACTGCCCGGATGTGGTTCAGGCCGTTAACCTGATTGCGGCTCTGAATCCAAATGTGACCGCAACCATGATCGACGGTGGTGTGTTCCAGCAGGAAGTCACCGAGAAAAACATCATGGCAGTACCAGCGCTGTACTTAAACGGTGAGCCATTAGCTAACGGCAAACAAACACTGGCGGAAATCCTCAATAAAGTGGATAACGATGCCGACGCAAAAGCGGCTGCGGCAGTGGCTGATAAAGATCCGTTTGACGTGTTAGTTGTTGGTGGTGGCCCAGCGGGTGCATCTGCTGCGATTTACGCTGCACGTAAAGGCATTCGTACCGGCATCGTGGCGGATCGTTTTGGTGGTCAGGTGTCGGATACCGTGGGTATCGAAAACTTTATTTCGGTGCCGTACACCGAAGGTCCGAAGCTGGTGGCCCATCTGGAAGAACACGTTAAAGAATACGACGTGGACGTGATGAAGGCGCAGCAAGCAGTGGGTGTTCGCAAAACTGACTCTGGTCTGACCGAAGTCGAATTAGCCAACGGTGCCGTCGTCAGCGGTAAAACCGTGATTATGGCTACCGGTGCACGCTGGAGAGAAATGAACGTACCGGGTGAGCAGGAGTACAAAGCCAAAGGCGTTGCGTACTGCCCACACTGTGACGGCCCACTGTTTAAAGGCAAAAAGACCGCCGTCATTGGTGGTGGCAACTCTGGTATTGAAGCTGCGATTGATTTGGCGGGCATCGTTGAACATGTAACGGTTCTGGAATTTGCTGACACCTTGCGTGCTGATGCCGTACTGGTGCAAAAAGCGGAATCGCTGCCAAACGTCACCATCATCAAAGAAGCCATGACGACCGAAGTGATTGGCGACGGTGAGCGCGTAACCGGCCTGAAATACCAGGATCGTGCAACCGGTGAAGAGAAGACTCTGGATCTGGCGGGTATTTTTGTTCAGATCGGTCTGGTACCGAATACTGAATTCCTGAAAGATTCGGTGAACTTATCCGAACGTGGTGAAGTCGTAATTGATGAGCACGGCCAAACCAATGTTCCGGGTGTATTCGCTGCCGGTGACTGTACTACCGTGCCGTACAAACAAATTATTATCTCCATGGGCGCGGGCGCTACCGCCGCACTGGGAGCGTTTGATTACTTAATCAGAAATTAATGATTAAAAGCTTGATGAGAAAAATTAACAGCAGCACCCTAGGGTTTCACTGACCCGGCCCACAAGCTGTTAAGCAGAAGCTCAGGCTTCTGATATCAGTGGGACTAAAAAGCCCGGTGATCATGAAGATCCCGGGCTTTTTTTATTGGGAGTTTTTTATTTCTTATGGTTATTTATAACGCCGGGCTAAGTGGCAAAAGCCTGTTGCGTAATTGTTATACCTATCTTCTAAATAATTCATTTAACTTGAAATATATTTGCAAGAAAGTCTACAAAACTTAAGTTATCATGATGGATAAACTTACCATTTACGCCGCCAGGATTGATTGAGCCACGGGTTGAACTACGATCGATTCCTTCTTTTCCATTTGAGCCTGGTTGCGTGCCTCTGCAACCACCTTTCCTACCTCCATGATGGCTAGGACCGCCAATTCCCTTATTACCTCCTTTCCCTCCTAGACCTGATTTTCCCTCTTTACCCTTTGATACATCTGTAACCAAGGCCAGCTTATCAAAAATGTTTTTAGGGCCTGTGAAATGGATAATTCCACCGCTTCCAGCTCCACCTGCATTACCAGCTAAACCGCCATTACCACCATTACCTCCACTACCTGATTGTGCATTACTTCTTCTACACCAACAATTAATAATACCGCAGCGGTGAGCTCCATTTCGCCCTTGCCCTCCATCAGCTCCGTGACCACCTGAACCACCGTGGCCACCTGAACCACCATCAATACCTTGTGCGTTAATAAATAATGCGGTTCTGTCTATTGGTCTATTATTCGGAATTATGGTTAATTTTTCTACGGTAAGCCATAAAATACCTCTATTTAGAATGGTTTCACCCTCTTCACCATCATCACCGTCATCTCCATTTCCACCTCTACCGCTTACTCCTTGGGCAGCCTTGCCATTTCGACCATTATTTCCGTTTCCTCCATCCAGGTCATAGTGCTTTCGATCCGCAAATCTAATTTCGCCACCCTTATGGGAAGGATTTAAAACTATTTCACCTATAGATAAAGCGGACACGTTATATATGTCAGTTCGGATTTCTAAGATAGAACCTTGATTTAAAGTTAACTTCTCAATCCGGGATGATTCGGATTCCAAATAAAATGTGTCATTTTCTTTTATGTTTAAATCTTGGTAGCTTAGCAATGGAATGGAAGGAACAATATTTTCAATATCTTCTATTCCTTTGAAATGGTGGTTTTCATATGTCATAAGATAGCTCCATTTTTCTTTTTTAAAAACTGTAAATGTAGTCAGGTTGGTATAATTCTTTGCACGCTAGCTGATGGAAAGTATATTTCTTTAGCGTACGATTAATTGTTTTTTATGTGATTTTTCTTACTTTATATTGCTCGGATTCTAAACCTAAAAAGTATACGTAACCAAACTGCCTGCTACTCGCCACCAAAACATGTTGAATCTGAATTTTGAGCCGCATCCATTTTAAAAAAATACACTAAATACGAATAGAAAAAAACACATGGATGTGTAGATAAATTCAAAAAAGGTGCTTGGTAGTATTAATTTTCATCCTTGAAATTTTGGTAGTGAATAACGATTTATTCATGTTTATGCCTGATATCTTATTGAGGTTTTTTCGAGCTTGTGGCAAAAACTCAATGAATTCATTCTGAAACCTTCTTTAGATAAACAATTCCCTTCCAGAAAAGCGTGTGTGCACACTATTTCATTTACGATACGCCTACTATCTTGTAAACCATATCCGCGCTCCATTGATTCTATTAATATTTAAAATATCATCGGTAGGGAATGCGGGAAAGCCGAAAGTAAAGTGTGCTTGCTATAAGGGAATTTTGTAAATCATACTGGTTATAACGACAATATGTCTTATCAGATATTAATAATGATGATAAATATCAATAAATACTATAATAACTAAAGCTATCAGCGGCTTGTACAAAAGCTTTCTAAAATAAGCCTTTCTTAGTAGTTTTTTTATTGCCAACTACCATTAGGCTGACAAGTTAAGCTGCCCAGCTTGGTACCGGTTGGGTAGTACGAGCCATTATAAATGCAGTCAGCATTAGCCAAGCCGGATACGCATACGAATAAAATAGAGAGTACAGTTTTTTTCATTGTGATTTCTCCTGTTTTAAATATCTTCCCATGACAGTTTTTTCCTTAATTGGGTATAACTTACCGGGCGTTCCCGGCTGGGGTAATAATCATCTGGAAAATAGAGTAGGCCAATGCGCAGGCTACCAATCATCTTATCCTTATCTGAACCATCCTGATTTTCTTTCAAGCTTTTATCAAAACAGACTTTGTCGATAAAAACGGCGTATCGTCGGCCGTCAGATTTTAGGGTGTTGTCCGTAAATGGCAGGTCATAATTGGTTATTTCAAAGTCGCTTAACCCAGGCTTATCCGGCACATTGATGTCTGGAGATGGCTTTAAGTGGCACTGAGCAAGGCTCTGGGGTGCAATATTCTCAGACTTGATCATATCGCCCTTGGGCAGCTCTATATTGGTTTGCATTGAGACTGAAAATTTTTCATCCAGCCAGTCTGCCTGTGTGACAGAGATAGCAAGATGCTTGTCTTCTAAAATATCGGGTACAAATGTGGGTTCCCGAAAGCAAATATTATTCGAGTAATTTATTTTGATATCTTTCTCGGAAACACATTTGCTGGCTGATGGATTTTCATTAAGGCCAATTGAGATATAGTGAATATTACTGCTTGATTGTTCGGATGAGGAATTATGATAGCCGAGCAAAGACGATAACTGCCGGTCTCGGATTCTGCGAGCAATGGATCTTAGATTATCGCGAGTCTCCCTATACTCTTTTCGAGTCATGCCTTCTGAATCGGTTTGACGGTTAGCAGGAAAACCGTCAGCTGCTTTCTTGAGGCGATTATCAAGGCTGATCATCAGTGGCTTCAATTCGATCAGCTCATGAAAGTTGAGTGCCAGCAGTTGTGCCAGTAAAACATTATCAATCAGCCTATCGTTTTGGCCTTCTTTGGGTTTCATCAAGCGCTCGGTGATTTTTCCGAACATCTGTGCCCGTATTTCGGTATCGCCTTTTTCCTGTTGGAGTAATAACTCTGACGCTGTTGAAGACTTTTGATAAATATAACCGATATACGACAAAGACAGGCCAGCAATAGCAATGCCTGTTTTGGACAAAACATCGATCCAGTCAATCAGAGACTTTCTATCCTTTGATGATGACTTTTTTGTCATGATAGATTCCTTACCGGGTTGGAATAACCCGAATCAGAAAAGACGATTTAAAAGCCAATATAAATTTTTATGGTGTTGCTTTACAAAGCAGAGTCGAGGGATTTATGTCTTTGGTATGAGGGCCTGATAACAGGCCCTTAGATATAGAGTAGATAGCATATGCAGATAGTGCGTGTTTAGCCGTGCTCAGCCGCTTTTTGATAAGCCTCCCGCTGCTGCACGGTTTGCAGATATTTCTGTGTATGCGGGCGATTATCCAAATGCCCCTGAGACGCAGCCATGCCAAGCATAAAGGTCATCATAATATCCGCTGCGCTGAATTCCTCACCAGCAAAGTAAGCCTGTTTGCTTAAGGTGTCTTCAATAAAGCTGAAATCCAGCTCAATTTCTTTGTCAATATAATGATCCATCATTTGTTTGTTGGAGCGGTCTTCCATGCTCATCACCAGTGTGGATACCAGCGGCAGGCTCAACGAGCCTTCGGCAAAGTGCATCCACTCCTGATAGCGGTAATAGGCCTGAGTACCACGTGCCGGACGCAGTCGCTGTTGTTCATCCTGATCGAGAATGTATTCAACAATGGCACCGGATTCACTCAGTAAAAAATCACCATCACTGATGATCGGTGCTTTCGCGAGCGGGTGAATATCTTTCAGGCTTTGTGGCGCTAAACGCGTTTGTGGATTGCGCTCATGCTTCACCAATTCATAGGGTAGTTGCAGTTCTTCTAACAACCAGATAATGCGCTGAGAGCGGGATTGATTAAGGTGGTGTACGGTAATCATGGTGAATCCTTAATATTGTATTTTTAGAGGTGCATTAGCGGTGTTTATATTGCGTAGCGCAATAAGCCCGGCTGACATCCGGGCTACGTAGCTGAAGATGTTTGGTTGAGCGGCCTGACACACGTTTGCGCCACATTTTAAAGCTGCTGGTTTTCATCTCGTTACGCATCAGTTTGATCACCTGAGATTCATTCAGGCCAAACTGTAATTCAATGGCTTCAAACGGGGTTCTGTCTTCCCAGGCCATTTCGATGATGCGGGATTGTTCTTCGGCAGTGAATATTGTCATACGTATTGTTGCCCGTTTTGTGTTTTTAGTTCTTTAATTAGTCAGTGGCCATATGGCTGTTAGCCGATTTTACCGATAATAATTCCGCCAGGCTTTGCTCATTTTCCTGAAGATAATCAATAAACGCCTGAGTAACCGGGCTGGGTTGTTTGGCTGAAGGATAAACTAAACACCAGGAGCGAATTAACGGAAACCCTTCAACCGGTGCAATGGCCAGTTGGCCAAGTTCCAGCTCGGCTTTAATGCCCAGCTTAGGTACTACAGAGACTCCTAACCCGGCGAGAATAGCGTGCTTTAAAGCATCGCTGGAGCCCAGCTCCATATAGGGTTTAAAGCTCAGCTTGTTTTCCTGACAGTGAATTTCCAGCGCCAGTCGGGTGCCTGAGCCCTGCTCACGCACCAGCTGCGGTAAATTCAGGAATTCCTGTGCCGTCAGCGATTGCCCGGAGGCAGCTAAGGGCTGAGATAATGGGTGATCGGTGCGCCATACCGGCACCAGTTCGTTATCGAGAAATGGCATGGAAATAAACGGCCGCTCACTCGGCACCATGCCCATGATCACCAGATCATCGCGATTGTCTTTCAGCCGTTCAATAGCGTTATGACGATTCACCACATGCACCTGAGTGGCAACATTACTGTGCTGTTTTAAAAATGGCTGTAGCAGGTAAGGCACCACAAACTGGGCG
Source organism: Bacterioplanoides sp. (assembly GCF_965226395.1). GTDB lineage: Bacteria > Pseudomonadota > Gammaproteobacteria > Pseudomonadales > Oceanobacteraceae > Bacterioplanoides. The sequence goes on from NZ_OZ245358.1 coordinate 2,093,048, forward strand.
GTATTCACCGCGGCAATACGAAGATCCCCGGAAATATTGCCTTCCAGCGCGTGCAGGTTAGCCTGCATGGTTCTCAGTTCTTCAAACACCTCACTGACACTGTGCGCGACGATATCGCCTGCTTCGGTGCGATACAGTTTGCGGCCAACGTATTCGAATAACTTTTGCCCCAGCGCTTCTTCCAGTTGTTTTACCTGAGCGCTGACGGCAGGTTGAGTCAGGCCTAATAACTCGGCGGCTTTGCCATAGCCGCCCTGGTCATTTACGGCCTGAAATAACTGCAGCTGACGTAAGCTAAGTCGGTTGACCAGTCGTTGAACCGTCAGTGGCATAGTGGCATCTCATCTATAAGTTTTAATTTATGGTATTTAGAAGCTGTATTTATTACAACTGATATATCAATGTGAGTTACATTAGCGCCGTTTATCTATCTTCTCAGGAAGCTGCAAAAGGGGGAGCAAAAGTGCCGGATATTGTTGTGATGTTTTTCCTGCTGGGTCTGGTGGCGGGTGTACTGCGCTCGGATCTGACCATTCCCAAAGCCGCTTACGATACGTTAAGCCTGCTGCTGATGCTGACCATCGGTCTGAAAGGTGGCATGGCGTTACATGGCGCTATTAATGCCTCTCTGGTGCTGGAATTGCTGGCAGTGGCCGCGGTGGGGGCCGTCATTCCTCTGATTATTTTGCCTCTGCTGCGTGTATTTGGTGTGAACCTGTCTGATAGTGCCAGTCTCGCCGCGCACTATGGTTCGGTGAGTGCCGGTACCTTTGCGGTGGTGCTGGCGTATGCCGAAAGTAATGGGCTGGATTTTGGCCCACAAACCACCTTGTATTTGGTGATGCTGGAGCTGCCTGCCATTATTGTTGCGCTGGCATTGTATCGTCGTTTCAGCAGCGACACCGTTGGCGCCAGTCGTATCGAACTGTGGCATGAAACACTCACCAACCGTGGTGTGGTGTTATTAACCGGTGGTGTATTAATTGGCTGGATGTACGGCCCGGTTGATGGAGCCGGGGTGACCGAACTATTCACCGGTGCGTTTAAAGCGGTATTGGCGTTATTCCTGTTAGAAATGGGCCTGACCGCCGCCGAAACCTTACGGCCAATCCCATGGAAGCAATGGCGCTTGTTGATATTCGCATTGGTGGCACCGGTGGTGTTATCCCTGCTGGGTATCGGAGTTGGCATGCAATTAGGACTTGAGACCGGGTCATTGCTGATTCTGGCAACACTGGTCGCCAGTGCCTCCTATATTGCCGCTCCGGCAGCGGTGAGAACCGCTATTCCATCGGCGGATATTGGCTTAGCGATGTTGTTATCGCTGGGCATTACCTTCCCGTTTAATGTGATGGTGGGGATACCCCTGTATCACGCAATGATTGATGCATTGCTGGCCTAAGCAATGCTCTCCCAGCTGGTGTTGTCAGGGGACTGAGGCTTAAGGACTTTATTTAAGGACTTTGCTCAGTAAATATCAGCACCAGTGGCAATGGACTGCCACTTCTGTTCCTGACACGACAAACTTCTGAAACTTATGTTGCTGGGTTCGCCACGGTAAATCACGTATGCTTGGCCTTATATAAGATAAAACCCTCCATTCAGAGAGGGCTGGCTAACAAGAGGTGAGGCACGGTGGATCTTAAGATTATTGAAGGCATTCTGAATTTTCGTGAGAACGTCTATCCGGAGCGTAAAGACCTGTTTGGTAGCCTGGCCACCGGGCAAAGCCCACATGTATTGTTTATTACCTGCTCAGACTCGCGTATCGACCCGAACCTGGTGACTTGTGCCGACCCAGGCGATTTATTTATCTGCCGTAATGCCGGCAATATTATCCCACCTCATAGTAATGAAACCGGTGGTATGACAGCCTCGGTGGAATACGCCGTTGCGGTACTCGGGGTGCAGGATATTGTGATCTGCGGCCATACCGATTGTGGTGCGGTGAAAGGTGCGCTGAACGTTGATCAGCTCAAAGGTCTGCCACACGTTAAAGAGTGGTTAAGTCATTGCCGCAGCGCGATGGAAATTGTGCGCGAACGAAACGGCATTGATTCAGAAGCCTGTATTGGCCACGAACACCTGAACGAAGCCATCGAAGAAAACGTATTACAGCAATTACAGCATCTGCGTACACACCCGGCGGTTGCCGCCAAGCTGGCAACCGGTAAAGTGCGCTTACACGGCTGGGTATACGATATTGAAAAAGGCGAGATTCGTTGCAGTGAAGGCGGGGAGTTTGTCGACTTCCACGATCAGTACGCGGATGAAATTGACGCGGTAAATGAAAAGCGCTTTTTTTCTGAATAATTATTTATTCTGGTGGCTTACTCGCTGTCGATTCAAGCTGTAAATCAACACCCATACTTTTATGCAAAATGCGGATCACCTCGATTGAGGCTCCGCATGTTTGATGTGCTCTTCCATACGCACTTTAAAGGCTTGGCTGTTAAACGGCTTTGGTGTGCCACCGCTCAAACCTTCGTCAATGGCTTGCTGCATTGCCTGCACTTTCTGATTGCGTAATTGGCCTTTGCGAATCAAATCTCTTGTGTAATCACTACTGACCATAGCGCCCCTGTAAATACTCAAATACCGCACGAATACCCATCGCTTCTCCACCCGTTGGGCGGCCCGGCAACTTACGGTTATTCCACGCCATCACATCAAAATGAACCCAGGGAGTATCGTCAACAAAGTGCTCCAGATACAGAGCGGCAGTAATCGCACCACCAAATGGCCCGGGCACTGAGTTGGTCATATCCGCCACGTCACTCTTCAGCATATCTTTGTAAGGCTTGTGCAACGGCAGTTGCCAGACAGGATCGGTTACCTTGTTGCCTTGCTGCATTAAATCACCGGCCAGTTGCAGTTGGTTGGTGAAGAAGCCGGGCAGTTCGGTGCCCAGCGCCACACGGCAGGCGCCGGTAAGGGTGGCAAAATCAAAAATAATCTCAGGCTGGTCGGTTACGGCTTCGGTTAAAGCGTCACATAACACCAGTCGGCCTTCGGCATCGGTATTATCAATTTCGACCGTGGTGCCTTTGCGGGTGGTAATTACATCACCGGGGCGGAAAGCATTAGAGCTCACCGCGTTTTCAACCGCCGGAATTAATACCCGTAAATGAATCGGCAGCTGCTGCGACATAATTAAATACGCCAGCCCCAATACCTGAGCGGCACCGCCCATGTCTTTTTTCATTAAACGCATCGCGGCTGACGGTTTTAAATCCAGCCCGCCGCTGTCAAAACAAACACCTTTACCCACCAGGGTAATTTTAGGTGCTTGTGGATTACCCCAGCGTAAATCAATTAACCGTGGCGCATGTTCGCTGGCACGACCAACGGCATGAATGGTGGGGTAGTTTTGAGTTAATAAGTCATCACCGATGACCTGAGTGACGGAAGCGCCGAACTGCTCTGCAATTTCTTCAGTTGCGGCGGCCAGATGTTGCGGCATCATATCGCCTGCCGGGGTATTAATCAGATCGCGGGTCCAGCGCACGGCTTGTACCATATCGCTGGCGACTTTTAATACATCGTCATCGGCCAGTACTAATTGCGCTTGTGGCTTATCGTTGCTTTTGTATTTTTCAAAGCGGTAGGCTCCGGCTCCCCAGGCAAAGGCGATGGCAATCAGGGTATCGGTAGTACTGATATTGTCGATTTGATATTGGCCGGCGGGCAGTTGTGCTGATAAATCACCGGCGGCAAAAAAGTCATCCAGCGAGTCACACACAAATAATGCTGAGCTGGCGCTGCCATCGGCGGCAGGTAATAACTGAGCACCGACTCCTGAAAAGCCAGTGGCACTCAGCCAGCTCTGAATCTGGCTGGGTTGTTGTGCCAGCCAGTTGCTGTAATCATTTTTTTCCAGAACGGTTAATGGCGTAACAGAACTGGCCTGAGCGGCACTTACTAAAACAGCAGACATACTGTGTGATCCTTAAAGCGGGTGGCTTAAACACGTAAAAGTGGGCAATCACTACAGTATACGCTTAAAAACGAAATGACTGCTGTAAATGCACTTCCAGCTGGGCCGGGTAAGCATCCCAATCGGGCCCGTCACTATAAATCATTTGTAATCGCTGCTGAGCCCCAAATAACCAGCTGGCCATCCAGCTCAGGCGCTTGGGAGTTTCATCGTTATTGTTCAGGCGCGAGTCATCCAGAGCATTATCACTGGTGTTAGCCACTTCGACATCCGAATATAAATAATCAAAGCGCAGCCCCAATTGCCATTGCTGCGCCGGGCTGGTCCACCACACTTGCTGATACTGACCATGACTGTTGAGGGTGATATCCGCCAGATTAGTGGTGTCGTTATACAAGCGGCCTTCTTCATCGCGCTGAGCATATTCGCCCTGATAATTAAAGTCGCCGAATTCACTCTGATAGCGCAGTTTTAAACCGGCTCCTAAATGCAGAATATCGCCATCAAAAAACTCGGTGTAACCACTGTTGGTATGAACGTGAGTGTTGTTGCTTAAATCAAATAAAAATAGGCCACGATCAGATACATTGGTGTAATAGCCATTAATTAATGCTGTGACCTGTAGCGCGCCCAATTGCTGACTGGCTTCTAACTGATACAGGGCGGCTAAGGTATTGTCGTTACTGTTCAGATGATCTCCACCCAAGATATTTAGTGAGTGACGTAATTGTATGTCCATTAGCTGTTTACCCAATTTAGGCAACCACTCAAGGCGAACACCGGCTTCGCTTAATTCATCGCCCCAATACACTTTGTTCATTAATGGTGATTGGATTAGGGTTTGGGCGTGCTGGTGTACGTGATTTAAAAAGCCAATGCGTGGTAAATATTGCCCTGTGGTTAAGCGCAGATTGTGGGCATCCCAGCGGTTTTCCAGCCAGGCTTCGGATAATTCCACATCGTCACTGTGGTACGACAAGGCGATACGGCCAATTTGCCGATCACTGATGCGGCTTCCTGCAAACTCGGTGGGCAAGTCGCTTTGATAACTGATATCAGCGTGATCCAACGATAACCCGGCTTCCTGCTGGTGGCTGTTGGTGGGTATAAAGCCCAGCATATTCGGGCCATTTTCTTCACGATAGCTAAGGTTGATGTCGGCTTGCCAACCCGAAGAAGCGCTGTCATCGGAGATATCGCTGGTGCCGTGTCCTCCACTGGCGAGTACAGCCGGGCTAACCAGTAACAAAGATGGAGTAAGCAGTAACAGAGCAGATAACGATAATTTCATCATAATAAGGCAACAGTAATCAGCAAAAATAGTGCATGGAATCTGACGTGTTTATTCAGCGTGCATCACGCTCAATCAGCGCTTGTGGTTTAGCAAAGCGTGGGTCGTTAATAAATTCCCGGTCGGTCAGGCTTTTTAAAAAGGCCACTAAATCGGCTTTTTCCTGATCACTGGCAATAAAGCCCGAAACAAAACCATTGGCCTGTTTATTCGGATTATTCCGACCATCGCCTTGTAAATGGCTGATGGCATCCGCAGGCAGGCCCAAGGATTCATTAATAATGGCTAAATTATCGATGTCGTCACTGGATTGAATATGACGACCACCATTGGCATAAAACTCGACCACACCTTCCAATGTAGCAATGCTGCCATCGTGCATATAAGGCGCGGTTAATTCGACATTGCGCAGGGTCGGTGGGCGGAAACTGCCTTTATCCTGAGGATTGCCAGTAACATCAAACGCCCCTTGGTTATTCTGCGGGTAGTCACCATCCTGACTCAGGTTGTACAGGCCATTATTAAAAAAACGTTGGCTGGGGATGGTCAGCGAGCGTTCGTTTTTACTCGATAACGAAAAATTAAAGCCATCGTGGCAATGAAAACAATCGGCTTTTTCGCTGAAAAATAATTCGCGGCCACGTTGTGCCGCCGCGGATAACTCCCCTTTATCAAAGGGTGAGCGATCTGAAATTAAAATCCGGTTAAACGACGCCAGTGCTTTAATAATATTGGCTAACGAGAACGGATCAGCGTCTTCTGGAAAGGCGTCACTGAATAATTGCTGATATAACAGCTGATCGCGGAAGCGCTGCAAAATCTCATTTAAGTTTGCATCATTAATACCCAGTTCGATTGGGTCTTCGGCCGTCAGGGGAATTAATATTTGTTGTTCCAGTGTGGTTAAACGAGGGTTGCCCCAGGTGTAATTCACGTTATAAGCGACGTTGGTCAGCGTTTGTGAATTACGGGCGAGAATATCACCACTGGTGCCATGCGGCAGGGCAATACCATCGCTAAAGGCCTTGTCTTGTTCGTGGCAGGATTCGCAGCTCTGCTGCTGATTTGACGATAATTGAGGGTCGTAAAATAAATGCCGACCCAGCTCAACTTTGGCATCGGTAATTGAGTTGCTGGTGGGAATCACGGGTAAGGCAAAACCACCTTCGGCACTGAGTTGCAGTAACGTTGCTCCCGTTTGTGGTGTTTCCTGCAAGCGCTGATATTCCGACTCCTGACAAGCACTTAATAGCATAGCGATTAGCGGGGCAGCTAACGAAATAATAAGCGAACGATAGTGAGGCATAAAAACGATCTACAATAAAACCATCGACAACGAATAACACAAGAATAAAAAAACCGGCAGACTCAGAACTGCCGGTTGCAAAGACTATAGCCCTAACAGACTATTTCTTTTCGCTGCGCACCCAGTTCTGGCTGTCGCAATCGTTGTTTAAACACTGGCCTGTGGCCAAATCCAGACCCAGAGATTTAAACACTTCACCACACTCAGGGTCGTCAGCACGTGACATACAACCCGGTGGTGTATTTTCGGTATTCATGCTGATATCTGAGTTGGTCACCAGAGTTGCGTAATCAAACACAATTTTATCGGCACTCAGATCGATATTTTCCAGAGTGTAGATTGGGCGGTTACCATTGCTACACGTGGCATCGGCATTTTCACCAGTACAGTTGGTTGAACCTAAATGAATATTCCAGCCGGCAACATCCATGCGGACGTGCTTGTAACCCGCTGTCCAGTTCCAGTGCATTGCGATATTTTTCGCTAACACACCTTCAGTTTGTGTGGCATCCAGGTGGTTATATTGTTCCGGTACACCCAGAGTAAAACGAACGCGGGTGTAATCGTCAGACTGAGCAACCGTGCCCTGAATCTGGTTATAGGTCAGTGCCTGCTCTGAACTGGCGTTGTCGATACCACAAAATGTAATCAGGCTGATACCACGCTCGACATCGGTATTTTCTGCACTGTTCAGAGTCACTTTCTGGAATTCGCCGCTGGCAGTCGCTACTTCCAGCTCCGAAATATAAGCGCCAAAATATTTAATATCTGCGGTGGTGCTGTTTGTACCCACGCCAGCGCTTTGGTCATTAACTCCACATTTCAGTTCATCACTGTTCAGCTGCGCGGCAAAAGCCAGATTAATCGTCTGAGAGTCGCCACTACCGTTGTCGCTTCCGCCACTACTACTGCCACCGCCACCACAGGCTGTTAAACCGGTCGCCAGGGCGGCAGCCAGTGTTAGTTGATACAGAGGCGTGGTTTTGCTGGAGAAGTGCTTCATGATCGTCCTTTCCTGAATAATGTTGCGATACGTTTTATTAAGTGGGCGAATCATAACGGCCTGCCCGGCGCAAAACATGCGACAGGTTGTCGCACCGGGGATCTTTTGCGGAAAAACAGAATACATCTTGATATTCCTCAAGGTTATAGCCGTGGCTGAACCATGGGGCTTGTCATGTTTGTGCAAAAAAACAGCAATAAACGCTTCAGAAAGCTGGCACATAACTGTCATCAGTGCCGCGCTAAATAACCGCTGAGATTCCGCTTACTCAGGCCTGTTTATGCCACGCACTTCTGTTTCGGTGAGTCGACGTCAATTTATGGTTGCTGGTACTGCTTCGGCGCTATCATATTCGGGGTTGCCGTATACAGCGTACAGCGGCTCTGACCGACAGCCCGCTTATGCCGAAAAAACGGGTCATGCTGCTGGTGGTTTTCCGTTTCAGCATGGAGTCGCCAGCGGTGATCCACTGCAGGACAAGGTCATTCTCTGGACCCGCATTACACCACCGTCTGATGAGCTGGCGATTCACTACCGCTGGCGCATTGCACGCGATCCGGAATTTCATCAGGTGGTGAACCAGGGGCAGGGCTATACCAATGCCGAGCGCGACTTTACGGTGAAGGTGGATGCGGATCGTTTAGCGCCGGGGCAAAGTTATTATTATGTGTTTGAAGCATTGGGCCAGCGCTCTGATATTGGCCGTACCCGAACCTTGCCAACAGGCGAGGTTGAACACTTACGCATCGCTTTTATTTCCTGCTCCAATTACGCCCGGGGCTATTTTAATGTGTATAAAGAAATCGCTCAGCGCGCGGACCTGGATGTGGTGCTGCATCTTGGCGATTACATCTACGAATACAGCAATCACGAACAGAGCTTAGTTACCGGACGGGTGCACCAACCATTACACGTGACCCGCACGCTGGCCGATTATCGCCAGCGCCATGCCTGTTATAAAACCGACCGGGATTTACAGGAAGTGCATCGCCAGCATCCGTTTATTGTGATCTGGGATGATCATGAAGTGGCAAACAACGCCTGGGGCTCGGTGGCTCAGGGTGACGGTGGAGCCGATAATCACTCCACTCAGGATGGTGACTGGCGTGAGCGGTTATCCGGGGCTGTACGTGCTTATATGGAATGGATGCCAATCCGCGAGCAGGTTAATGCGAATGACCCGTTTCAGATTTATCGCCGCTTTCGTTTCGGCAATCTGCTGGATCTGAATATGCTGGATACCCGCTTGGCCGGGCGCGATCAGCAGTCGGATGATCCGCAGGTTCGCGATGCCGAGTCACGTACGCTGTTAGGGTACAAACAAGAGCAATGGCTGGAAGATAACTTAGCGCAAGCACAGCAAGACGGTGTGATCTGGAAGTTGCTGGGGCAGCAGGTGATGATGTCGCAGTTCAGTATTAATCAGTCACCGCTGAATCACGATCAGTGGGACGGTTATCCGGCGGCCCGTCAGCGGCTATTTAATGCGCTAAAACAGGCGCAGGTGGATAATTTTGTGGTGCTCACCGGAGATATTCATTCCAGTTGGGCGTTAGCATTGAATGATGATCCGTTTGCTCCTTATCCCGGTGATAATCTGGGTGTTGAATTGGTGACTCCGGCAGTCAGCTCACCGGGCATCGAGAGTGAGGCCCGTGCTGCGTTAGCTGCCGCCTCACTGGAATCCTTATTACCACATCTGGACTTTGTTGATTTTTATTATCGCGGTTATGTACTGCTGGATATTAAGCCACAACGCATTCAGGCCGAATGGTGGGTGGTGGATGAGGTTGAGCGTCCACGCTATGCCAGTGAGTGCTTGCGGGCGCGGGTGATTCCAGCGGGACAGGCGCAGTTGTTACCCGCCCCGGAATTAACGCCGGCTAAAAATGCGCCTGCCCCGGCACCCACTTTCTCTGAAGAATTTGCTTACCTGCGTCAGTGGCGGCGCGGTTCTCACTTTGATACTCCCCGAAATCAACAGCTGGCAGCACGTTGACCAATTGTTCAGTGGGATAACGTTGAGTTTTCCACCCTTTCTGTGGATAAAATTCTGAATAACTTTGGGGTAGTTGTCGCTAAACCGCATGGATTGGCTTCTTTTGTTAAATTGATGAAAATTTAACCGTTCTGTCATATTTTTACTAAACGCACACCAGCTCTGATTTGGCAACGGTTCACGAAAGTTTTTTTCAACAAAATCAATCACCTGAAGGGTTTGGTCGCAGTCGGGAATATTTATCGATGAGCTGATGCAGCTTGTGGAAAAGTCTGTGTTTATTCTGCTGAAAAGCCGTGATTTAAGTTGTAGATAACTTTTCTGCAAGTGTCCGACGACAAATATCAGAAAATAGATTGCTCAGATTGGCACAATCGTCCCTATCTGGCATTTGGCTTTGCTGTCAAACTATTCGTGCTGTCATTGAATAGTCATTCAAATGTCATGCTAATAACGATAATAACAGCTTCCAAAACGACCGAGCCCGCACTGATACGGTTTAAGCAAGCCGCTGCTCAAGCAAATACTGCTCAAACTGACATTGCGATGGCCTGGCGCTCACCATAAGAGGTTAACCCCATGCGAATTTCCCGTTTGGCTGCTTCGGCCATCCTGAGTTTGTCTGCTGCAATGACGCAGGCTATGTCTGATCCGACCGCTGTCGACGATGTGTCGGGCAGTGATATTGATATCGTGCTGGATGGCGTGGTGAACTGCACAGACTTTGACGCAGGCCAGAACCCAACGGCGTTTCAGTTTCCACAGCAGCAGGGCTTTGATCGTTTTTCCAGCCGTATTACAGCGCGCAGCACGCCGTTTCATATGGGCCATGACCGCATCACCAAAGCGGGCGATGCGGTAACCGTTACCGGTAAGTTTGATTACGGCGCCATTCTGCATAAAGACCTGGAAGGCGAAAAAGTCCGTGCTTACCTGACGGGCACCGGCAAAGATAGCTGGGAATACCAGGGCGAATTCACCACCAACAGCGATGGCAAAATCTTTGTGCCGGTGGATGGTCAACAAGAAGGCCAATACGTATTGCGTATGGTGGTTATGGGTGACCTGACCTATGCCGATGCCTACATCACTGCGATTGAGCCGGGTAAAAAAGCGGTTGTCTTCGATATCGACGAAACCCTGACCCTGAGCGATTTAGAGCAGGTGCTGGATTACACCGGCATCGAAGCGGCAACTCCACGCTCAGCAGCGGGCCAACTGGTTCAGGAATATATCGACCGTGGTTACCACCCGGTGTTTGTTACCGCGCGCAGTTACTGGTACGCCAAAGGCAGCCGCCGTTGGTTACGTGAGACGCTGCACCTGCCGGACTTCACCCTGCGTACCACGCTGTCCAATGAAATTGGTCTGTTCGAAACGGCAGAATATAAAACAGACGTGCTGCAGGAATTCCAGGCGGCAGGTATGGAGTTCTTCCGCGCTTATGGCAACGCCGATACCGATGCAGAAGCTTTCCATAATGCTGGTATCCCGCTGGCACAAACCTACATCATTGGTGAAAATGCCGGTATTAACGGTACTCAGGCATTAACCAGCGAAGGTTACGAGCAGCACATTTCAGACGTTGTGCTGAACACGCCACACAGCGGCTGTAACTGATTCGTTTCTTTCTGCTTCAGTTATAAGTTCAGGCTAAGCCCAGTCAGCGAATGTTGACTGGGCTTTTTATTTTTAAATGGCGTGTGAAAAACCTGTGAAGCCAGCAATTAATCCGGTAATCGAATGGATGAACGGAACTTAATCAGCGAAGTGGTTATGACTCCGCTGTTCCATCTGAACTCGGCCCATAATAAACCCGAGTCGAGGCCGCCAGAAAACGTCGTTTACGTATTTGAGTGGCCGGATAGGCCAGCCCCAGTGTCACGACCATTAACACGCCATTTTCCAGCATCAGGCGAATAAAAGCGTTGCGCTGAATAGTGGACTCAAAACGTGTATGCTGGCCTATTTGTAGTGCATTGACGATATGATTCTGCAAATAACTTTGAATAAAACCGACGGCGAAGTAACCGCTTAAAATTAATGCAACGCCAAACGTCAGCATAATCACGTAACTGTCTCCAAGCTCGATTCCCTGCAGTACGAACTCTAATCCCATCGCGATAACCGCCAATCCCAGATTAAGTAACATTAAAAACAGAGCGCCCAGGATAACGCCGCCACCAATCATTCTCAGGTAGCTGCCAGAATCAACATCGAGGGTAATGCGCTGGTCATCAAAGCGGCTCGATTCAATCACGTATTTGTGCAGTCGATAGAGCCAGAACGGAATAAAAAATCCCATCACTAAGACGGCTAAGAGTGGCACTAAGAAAAAATTAACGGTGGTATCAAAAATATTGCCATGAAATGAAAAGAATTTACCGCGATAACTGGTCATGCTCAGTCGCTGATGAATGGTGTAATTAATCATCCATGGAATCAGAGCAAGCAACGAGGCTATGGTAAAAATACGCGATGACGGAAGGTTAATAAAAACAGCAATTAATAGCAGCATAACAATTAATGCCAGATTGGTACCAAACACTTTTAACGGTGTTGCATGGTATTTTAATGGATGCCCATCAATGTGCGTATGCTGGTATAAATAGCGTAAATTGGAAGCTCTGGCCCAGGGCAGATACAAGCCAGCGGTAATGAAAGATAAGAAGGCATTGATCAGCCACTGTAGCGTGTAAGCCTGAATATTGCCGTCAAAAGAAATATTCGTTGGTGAGTCACTGGTGCTCTTGTTTGCGGTTTGGATTGTGTTTGGTTGATCACGGTGAAGATCGTACTGATCACTGCGCAGAATATCCCTATCCATTATTACTTCCGAAGCTCTGTTGAATCTGTTTTCAGGTGTACATGTTGATATGCACCATAACAAATAAAAATCCCCGCCGAAATTACTTCCGACGGGGATTTTATGCTCAATAACTTTGCCAAGAAGCCTTACGGAAACCTTGAATAAGCGTTATCGAGGCAGCCAGTGCGAGGCAAAACTTAGCGAGGACACGCAGCTTATAAGTATTAAGTGAGCATCCGCAGCTAAGTTTTAACACAGCAATGGCAACGTAGATCGCTTATTTAGAAGCTTCTACGATACGCTTCATATCAGTCATATAGCCACGCAGCTCCTGACCAACCCACTCAACTGGGTGGTTACGAACCAGCTCGTTCACTTCAATCAGACGAGCGTTGTCGACAGAGTTAGACTTCAGGTTCAGGCCTTTGCCGATTACGTCGGTAGCGATGTGTGGCATGAACTTCTCGCGCAGCAGAGGCACTGCCGCGTGAGCGAACAGGTAGCAGCCGTATTCTGCAGTATCAGAGATCACAACGTTCATCTCGTACAGTTTCTTACGAGCGATGGTGTTGGCGATCAGTGGCGTTTCGTGCAGAGACTCGTAGTAAGCAGACTCTTCAACGATGCCAGACTCAACCATGGTTTCGAATGCCAGCTCAACGCCCGCTTTCACCATAGCAACCAGCATGATGCCGTGATCGAAGTATTCTTGCTCGTCGATTTCAACGTCAGAAGCTGGTGCTTTTTCGAAGCCAGTTTCTGCGGTTTCTTCACGCCATTTCAGCAGGTTGGCATCGCCAGCCGCCCAATCTTCCATCATGGTCTTGGAGAAGTGACCCGTCATGATGTCGTCCTGGTGCTTGCGGAACAATGGACGCATCAGCTCTTTCAGCTCTTCGGCCATGTCGAAAGCAACCAGCTTAGCTGGGTTAGATAGACGATCCATCATGTTGGTGATGCCGCCGTACTTCAGCGCTTCAGTTACAGTTTCCCAACCGTATTGGATCAGCTTGGCTGCATAGCCTTCGTCGATACCGTCTTCAACCATTTTTTCGAAGCCCAGGATGGCGCCAGTTTGCAGCATGCCACACAGGATGGTTTGCTCACCCATCAGGTCAGACTTAACTTCAGCAACGAAAGAAGATTCCAGAACGCCGGCACGGTCGCCGCCAGTGGCAGAAGCCCATGCTTTCGCTTGATCGTGACCTTTACCTTCTGGATCGTTCTCAGGGTGAACAGCCATCAGCGTTGGTACACCGAAGCCACGCTTGTATTCTTCACGTACTTCAGAACCCGGGCACTTAGGAGCAACCATGATTACGGTTAAGTCTTCACGGATCTGCATACCTTCTTCAACAATGTTGAAACCGTGGGAGTAACCCAGAGTGGCGCCTTGCTTCATCAGCGGCATTACTGCTTCAACAACGCTGGTGTGTTGCTTGTCTGGAGTCAGGTTACAAACCAGATCTGCAGTCGGGATCAGTTCTTCGTAAGTACCAACGGTGAAACCGTTTTCAGAAGCGTTCAGGAAAGACTGACGCTTTTCGTCGATGGCTGCCTGGCGCAGAGCGTAAGAAACGTCCAGACCAGAATCGCGCATGTTCATACCCTGGTTCAGGCCTTGAGCACCACAACCAACGATAACTACTTTCTTACCTTTCAGAGCTTCACAACCGTTTGCGAATTCTTCACGGTCCATGAAACGACAACGACCCAGCTGGTCCAGTTGCTGACGCAGGTTCAGCGTATTGAAATAGTTCTCACCCATGACAGGTTCTCCATTATCAGAGTTACAAAAATCAAATCGGGGCGAATAATAGAAGAAGATGGGTGTTGCGTAAAATGCTATATTTGCGAGGTGGTGTTGCATAATTTGCAACGGCGACTGAAAAATAATCCAGAGTTTCAGTGTTAATAGCGAGGAAATCGTGGATTACAAAGACCTACAGTCATTTCTTAGTTTGTGCTCTCACCTTCATTTAGGCAAAGCCAGTGAAGAGCTACATATGAGCCCGTCGACTCTGAGTCGTCGCTTGGCGCGCATGGAAGAAGAAGTGGGTGCCACCTTATTAGTACGTGAAACGTCGCCACTGTCTCTGACTAATGCCGGTGAGCTGTTTAAGCGTCATGCTGAAAGCACACTGTCGGATTGGCAGCAGCTGCGGAACTCGGTATCGGGAGAGGTGAGTGACCTGCAAGGATCGCTGACGCTGTTTTGCTCAGTCACTGCCAGCTATAGTTTCTTAGCGGATTTGCTGGCGCGTTTTCGTGAGCGTTACCCGCTGGTTGATCTGCATATTCATACGGGGGATGCGGCGGAGTCGATTCTGAAGGTTGAAAACGGAGAGGCCGATATTGTGGTAGCCGCACGGCCGGAGCAACTCAGTGAGGAGCTGACGTTTAAAACCATCATGCCGTCGCCACTGCTGTTTATTGCGCCAAAGAACGCAACCACCATAGCGCAACTGAATCAGGCAGAAATCGACTGGTCGGCGGTACCGATGGTGTTATCGGAAACCGGCCTGGCCCGTACCCGGGTAAATTATTGGTTTGCGGCGCGTGATATTACCCCCAATATCTATGCTCAGGTTTCCGGCCATGAAGCGATTGTGAGTATGGTGGCGTTAGGTGCCGGAGTTGGCGTGGTGCCCGAGCTGGTATTAAAGAACAGCCCAATGGCGGCACGAGTGCGGGTATTGTCGGTTCAGCCTGAACTGGAGCCCTTTGCTGTCGGGCTATGCGCCAAGACTCAACGCATGCAGGAAACCTTGTTACAAGCATTGTGGAAGACAGCCGCGCTCTAATACCCCATAATGAAGTGTTGATACGCTATTTTGTAACGAGTTAAGAATGAACCAGGAAGATAATAAGGTTGTTCCTTTGACTGATAACCCGCAAGACAATCAAACGGAAGGGGTTGATAAACCCGTTAAGTGGCCAGGACGTAAAGGCATCTATCTGTTGCCGAACCTGTTTACCACTGGCGCATTGTTCTCTGGCTTTTATGCGGTGGTTGCCAGCATGAATGGTCATTTTGAGAATGCGGCAATCGCCATTTTTATTGCCATGATTCTTGATGGCCTGGACGGTCGCGTAGCGCGTTTAACCAATACCCAGAGCGACTTCGGTGCTGAGTACGATAGTCTGGCTGATATGGTGTCGTTTGGTGTGGCTCCTGCGCTGGTGGCATTCAGCTGGTCGATGCAGAGCCTGGGTAAGATTGGTTGGGTCGCCGCCTTTATTTATGTCGCCGGTGCGGCACTACGGTTGGCACGCTTTAATACTCAATTGGCGGTTGCTGATAAAAACTTCTTTACCGGTCTCGCCAGTCCAGCTGCTGCGGCGATTGTGGCCGGTACGGTTTGGGCATTCAGTGAAACCGGAGTTGCCGGATCAGATATGGCCTGGTTGATGGCTCTGATTGTGCCGGGAGCGGGTTTATTAATGGTCAGCAACTTCCGCTACCACAGCTTTAAAGGACTGGACCTGAAAGGTAAGGTGCCGTTTGTTGCTATGTTGGCCGTGGTGATGGTGTTTGTTGTGGTCTCCATTGACCCGGCTAAAATCCTGCTCGGTGCCTTTATGGCTTATGCCTTATCCGGCCCGGCTTACGAAGGTTGGACTCGCCTGAAAAATAAAAAACAGGCGAACTGAATCTTTTAGCGATAACCTGTCTAATCTTGGAGTATGGTTGGCCGATGTTTCCACATCTGTTGCCACGTTGCCGTTAGACAGGATTATTGCATGATCATTAAACGTACAAAGAAATCCGACGCTTTATCCTCGGAGATCACTTCTCACAGTAGTTATCTGAATCGTCGACAGTTCCTTGGTCAGAGTGCTGCTGTCGGACTGGCCGCTGCATCACTGCCGGCTCAGGCCATTCAAACACACGAAGCTTCCCGCAATAAAAACAATGGCCCTGCATGGCTGAAACAGCAGGTTGCCGCTGCCAAAGAGACGGCCTGGGGTAAAGACGAAACTCTGACTCCGTACTCTAATGTGACGCAGTACAACAACTTCTACGAATTCGGCACCAGTAAAGAAGACCCCTATCGCTACGCCTCCAAGTTTAAGGCTGACCCGTGGAGTGTCGAGATTGATGGTGAGTGTGAGGTAAAAGGCACGTTCACACTGGAAGATATTCTCAGTCAGGTGGATCTGGAAGAGCGCATTTACCGTCTGCGTTGTGTTGAAGCCTGGTCGATGGTGATTCCGTGGATTGGCTTTGAGTTGTCCTCTTTGCTGAAGCGCTTTAAACCCTTGTCTTCTGCCAAGTACGTTGAATTCACAACCTTACACGACCCAAAACAAATGCCGGGTCAGCGTTCAGTATTCTCAACCATCGATTGGCCTTATGTAGAAGGGCTGCGTATGGATGAAGCGATGAACCCACTGACACTGATGGCCGTTGGTTTATATGGTGAGGTGTTACCGAATCAGAATGGTGCACCTTTCCGCTTGGTTGTGCCCTGGAAATACGGTTTCAAAAGCATCAAGTCGATCGTCAAAATCCGTTTTGTCGAAGAGATGCCAAAGACCACCTGGGTTGATCTGGCGCCCCATGAATATGGCTTTTATGCCAACGTGAATCCACAAGTCGATCAC